>DATFAH010000100.1:0-5672 GCA_035254805.1 Caryophanales bacterium
AATGATAAAGAAAGTCAAAAAGGTGCAGAATCTTTACCAGTAATTCCATGGAGTTTAGCAGGTATTCTGTTTGCTACAACTTTAATTTTCGCGGTTAAATATCATAAAGAGCATTCAAAAAAATAAAATCTACAATTCCCCTCCCGTCTAAATGAAGTGGAGGGGAATTGTTTTATAAATAAGAGACAATGCGATGAATTTAGTTAAAAAATCACTGAAAAATGGGATTCCCTTCATCGTTAATGTAGTGATTATGGCATTTGTCATTAATAAGTTTCTTTTTTTGAAATTTTGGTTCCTAGTGGCTCTATGTACCCCACCATAAAACCAAATGACAGAATTATTACTACAAGAATTCATAATGTTAATAAGATAAAAAGAGGCGAAATTTTGGTTTTTTACTCTAAATGAATTTCACGAAACAATGGTTTAAAGGGTGGTTGGGTTACCTTAAACCGGATTTAATCATCCTTGATATTATGCTTCCATTTAAAGATGGTTGGCAAGTAGCGAAGGAAATAAGGCTGACGATGAATACTCCTATTATCATGCACTCAGCAAAGGGAGAAGAGTCAGATAAAATACTTGGATTAAATTTGGGTGGAGATGACGATCTTCTCAAAATCGCATTGACCCTAGCTACAATTTCTCCAGGTGAAAAAGGTATCGTCACGTAGAGAAATGATATTTCAATTTATCAACCCCTTGACATTGGTCAAGGGGTTGATTCGCTTTAAAATGAAGTTATTGAAGGTTGAATTATGGTGGTAAATTATCGCTAGTGTAATTGTTGTTGCAACTAATTATATTAATTTTAAACGAAATAATGAAACCGTCTTGTCAAATGACACTCAAATTGCATCTTATATATTAGGACAAGGGTATGTTAATGAAAGAAGGTGAGTTCATGATGAATATTTCTCAAGATGGAATTGATCTTATTAAAAAGTTTGAAGGTTGCAGACTTAAAGCCTATAAGGCTGTTAAATCAGAAATATATTATACGATTGGTTATGGACATTACGGGTCCGATGTAAAAGAGGGACAAGTTATCACCCAAGCAGAGGCTAATAGCTTATTAGAAACGGATTTACGAAAATTTTTGTTTGGTGTCAATGCATTATTGAAAGTGCCAGTAAACCAAAACCAATTTGATGCTTTAGTATCGTTTGCCTTCAATTGCGGTGTTGGTGCACTTCAAAAATCCATCTTGTTAAAGTATATTAATAAAAATGACTTTAAAAGTGCGGTAAATGAATTTGATAAGTGGGTGCATGCTGGCGGAAAAGTTTTAAATGGCTTAGTGAATCGACGAGCTGCAGAAAAAGCATTATTTTTAAAAGTCGTCACTCAATCTCCTAAATCAACATCTGGTAAAGATATTGTCCCTTATCCAGGACACTTAATTAAAAGTGGATCAAAAGGAAAAGATGTTGAGCGTATTCAAAGGGCAGTTGGAGCAAATCCTGATGGTATTTATGGTCCAAAAACAGAAGCAGCAGTAAAAGCCTATCAAAAAAGATACGGGTTAGCTGTCGATGGTATTGTTGGCCCTATCACTTGGTCTTTGATATTTTAAAGACAAAAGCCTCTTTTAAATTGAGAAGGGGCTTTTTATTTTAAAAGAGGAATTTTAAAGTAGTTAGTCGAATTTTTAAAACATAAAGTGATTAAATATTAAGGGGTGGGAAAATGAGAGGATACGCTTTTGCTTTTTTGAGAAGAAATGGGGCGCCACTTCCAGGAACTAACTACGGAGGACATTTAAGCTGGGGATTCTTGGATATGAATGGACATTACTATTTTGGTTCAACAGAAAATCAATCCGGTTCACCCTTAATTTTACCAGGTCAAAACAATGGCTGGTGGGGAATGAACGGTACTGAACAAGATATGTATCGAGAAATGGCTGCAAGAAACTATGATGGATATAAGGTAATAGTTGTCCAAAATCCAAATCCAACAAAAGCTTGGAACACTGCACTAGATACAAAAGGTAGGGGATTTGCCGGGATATTTAATAACTGCCTAGACCATACATACGATGTCCTTGAACATTACGGTGTAATCGGTATGCCTTGGAAGCAAACACACCCTGCACCTAATGATTGGTTTGGAAGTTTAAATGGGGAGTTTCATAATTTATAGCCCCATAGCTGTTCCTGAGTGACGCATTAGGCGTTGTTTGGTGTCCTCTTGTTGTATTTATCACTAAGTAAAAGAGTTGAGAATATGAATCCATTTTTAGAGATCAGTTGAAAAGCTGGCTAGACCAATGTCAAGAACCTGCTCTTAAGAAGAAACCAGCAAAGCAGCCGTCAACTAAAAAACACTGAAAACTAACAGATAAAGAACTTAGCATATCAGATAGGAACTTATAGGCCGAAATATTACCCCTAAAGAGGCACTTTGAAACAAAAATAAAAAGGAACTAATCATTTGAGAATGTTACTTGACGAATATCAAAACCCTTATGAGAAACCAAGCGGATAAAGCCCAAAAATTTTTTATTAAAAAAATCCCTTTCATATCAAGGGATTTAGTGATTTAAACTTAGCGTCCCAAAGAGGATTCGAACCTCCGACCTACAGTTTAGGAAACTGTTGCTCTATCCTGCTGAGCTATTGGGACATATTTTAAGGAACGATTTTAATTATAGTTATTTAATTGCAAAAGGTCAATACATTTTAAAGTTGGTTAGAAAAAGACTACTTTTTCGGGCAATATTTATTTATTCCACTAATTATGCGCAAATGGCACATCTTTAGTGGTTAAAAAACTTATTTTATATCGAGATTTATTTATATCACCGTAAATAATAAACATATCACCGAAAATTTGTTTTTATCACCGAAACGGAAAATGACAGGCAAAATTAAAGACCCTCTCTAGGGAGAAGGCCAGAAAAAATGATCTTATCTATTTAAGGGAGGGATTCTGGCGAATAAATTCTTCCTTTATTTGTCCCAAAACTTTTTAAATTAGCTAATTGTAATAGTCGATTTGCAGTCTGAGGTGAAGAATGCAAATTTGCAAATTCCCTAAACTTCTCATTCGTAATTTTGGAATCAATTAATAAAAAATAATCCTGTAATGTGCCTAGATGGGCATCTTTCGAAAAAGTCTGACAAGAGGGGCAGAACCATTTCCTAATTTTCCGGATGAGCGGCAAAAAGAAACATTCCGGACAATGGATCCCAATTAATAATTCTGTTTTATTAATTCCATATTTTTCGAGAATATAGTTGGTTGGTGGGGTATTCATTTTAATGAGAGTGCGGCTAATTTTTCGAAGCTCTTTTTGCGGGACGGTTTTTTGGTGCTTTTTTTCGAGTAGCTCCACTTTTTTTAGGAAACTATGTGATTTTCAAACTTTCTCTCTAATTTTTGTATTTCCTCCTGTAAACGAGAGGATTGAATGGGGATTTGTTGAGACAATCAAATAATCAATAGGCAAGGTTGGGAATAGTTTTTTCAAATATGCTTGATGTCTTTTTGCTTGAGCAATCGGATCTGTGTACCCAATTTCCTTCCCATCATTTATTTGAAAAAACTGGTCGTTATCTGTATCAAAAACTAATTTTCCAGTCATATTTTTAACTTCAATGATAAGCGCGAATTTGGGTGTGAGTAGAAGGGTGTCAATTTGGCAATTGTATTTGCCATCTGGAAGGTTTAAATCGTGGAGAATGAGATAATTTTTTTCATCCAGGTTTCTTAAGTAGAAGTCTAGGGATTTTTCCCCCATATATCCAGACCATCTTCTGGAAAGCTCCTCCATTATTTGCGGTCGTTTGGCATGATTTTTCGGAAGTCGCCTCAATAATGCTTCCAAAATTAATATTTTTATTGGAATTGTGCGTTTTTTTACGATCAATTATTTCACTCCTTTCAAGTTAATGATATATTCACGATAAATAATTGAAATTTCTGCTGAACTTTCGAAAAATTTTAATTATATCGGCTAAAAAGTAGCTGCTATCGGCGAAAATTACCATTCTATCGGCGAAAAACACGTTCATATCGGCGAAAACTCAAGTTATATCGGCGAAATGCTTCAAACTACTTTCCTAACCAATTTCCAACAGAAAAATGATATAATTAATTGTCGAATTTACACGATTCTGGTAGAAAATAAAGCAACTTTGGAGGTTTCTCGAAAAGAAAAAGGGAAAATGGCTCTCGACCAAAACATTCATTAGGAAGTCATTCATGAAATAGAACAACTTCCTAATGTCTTAAAAGTAACAAAAATCGTGGATTAATACGTAATCAAGGGGGATAGGTAAATGTTTCGAAATGTAGCTGAATTAGTTGAACTTGCAACAACTCAAAATAAAAAAATTTCTGAAATCATGATCGAACAGGAAATGGAAGTAACCGAGCGTTCCCGAGAAGATATTTTTTCGCTTTATCCGATAAGGTAGGGAGCAAGTTTATCAATGGTTTCTTGAAATTTAACAGCATTTTTTTTATACATTGTTTTTGATTTTTCACATTCAGTTTCAAGAGAGAATAATTCTAAATCTGCTTGTGTTTTCTTTAGCATCGCCATCAATAAAGGCCTTTGTTGTGGGGACGGAACTTGAATTTTATCATCATAAATATCTACAGTCAATTCCCCATATGAATCAACTTGACCTAAAAAAACATTATCAAGCGTTAAGTTTAGTTTTTCTAATTCCATCTGAAGCCATCTTCGGCCTTTTCCAGATGACCTAAGTGCTTCATCTAAAATGCATCCATCCATGATCACAGTTTGGGGTTCTTTTTCGGTGGCCGTTTTGATTTGTAAATCCTTTGGTGTCAAAGGCCGATTTTCTTTTTTAAGTAATGCACTTAATGTACCTCGAGGCTCAAGCACAGCAAATTCAACATCAGCCACCCGAAATATATCTTTTTGCCGGAGTAAGGCAGATAATTCATCGATCGTGTATTTTTCTTTCTTTAAGTTATCCTCTAATACTTTTCCGTCTCTAATTAGAACTGTTCCTCTTCCTTCTACCATGTCACGAAATGACTTGCTTTTTAATGATAAAAAATCGACCAGTAGGGTTGTTAGGCCAAATATGATAATTGCTAATGCTCCATGATACAAATTACTTTCTAGACCAGTAATGACTTCACCAGCAATACTTCCAATTGTAATCCCAGAAACATATTCAAAAAAAGAAAGCTCAGAGATCTGTTTCTTACCGAGCATTTTTGTGGTAAGTAACATAAGTAACAAAAAGATAATGGATCTACCTACAATTACAACCCAACCTGGCATTTTTTTCACCTCAATCATTATTATCCTTTGTATTGTGGTTCCGCGCGTTCAAGCTCATAAATACGGTTTTGAAGATCGTCTTTCACGTCACAAATGGTCAGCATCGTCTCATGAAATACCTTTTTTGCATTCTCATCAAGGGAATTGATTGCAAAGGATGAAAGTTGTGCTTCAATACTTTTTATCGTTGAAAGTGTTTGTTTAACATTTGAAACAATGGTCATCGTTACACTTCCTTTTATTTATGAAAAAACGGGTTGGCAATAAATGCCAACCAATTAGCTTATTATTGATTATATTGGGGCTCTTCAGCCTGTATTTCCTGAAGACGTGGTTCAATACTGTCCAAAATGGCTTGTGCTTGTTGTGCTGCTTGCTGATAAATTTGTTTTGCATTTTG
>DATFAH010000101.1:0-6138 GCA_035254805.1 Caryophanales bacterium
ATAAAAATAAGCGAAAAAAAACACACTCCCCATTTTAAAGGAATGTGTTTTCTTTAATCGATTATTTAAGTTTTGAAAAGGCAATATTAACGGCTTGGATCGTTTTTTCGATATCCTCATCAGAATGGGTAGTTGATAGGAATAGCCCTTCAAATTGGGATGGTGGCAAGAAGACACCATTTTCCGCCATTTCACGGTAATATGCAGCAAAATACTCTAGATTTGAAGTTTTAGCTGTTTCGTAATTAATAACATTCTCACCTGTAAAGAAGAAACCGATCATGGAGCCTGCACGATTAAAGGTAATTGGAATGCCGTGTTTTTCAGCAGCTTCTTTAATTCCTTTTTCAAGCATATCTCCTTTTCGGATAAACTCTTTATAGTGATCAGGTGTAAGTTGACTTAATGTTTCAAATCCCGCTGTCATCGCAAGTGGATTTCCTGAAAGGGTTCCAGCTTGATAGATTGGACCGCTTGGCGCAATTCTCTCCATGATTTCAGCTTTTCCGCCATAGGCACCAACAGGAAGTCCTCCACCGATAACTTTACCAAGACAAGTAAGGTCAGGTGTGATATTAAAATAACCTTGGGCACAATTATAGCCAACACGGAAGCCTGTCATCACTTCATCAAAAATGAGCAAGGCACCAAATTGGAAAGTGATCTCACGAAGTCCTTCTAAAAAACCAGGAAGTGGTGGAACAACCCCCATATTACCAGCAACAGGCTCGACAATGATACAGGCAATATCGTCGCCAAATTGTTCAAATGCATAATTAACACTTTCAAGGTCATTATACGGAACGGTGATCGTATTTTTGGCAATTCCTTCTGGCACTCCAGGACTGTCAGGCAATCCAAGCGTCGCAACGCCAGAGCCTGCTTTAATGAGCAAGGAATCCCCATGTCCATGGTAACAGCCTTCAAATTTAAGGATTTTATTACGACCAGTGTATCCTCTAGCCAACCTTAAAGCACTCATCGTAGCCTCAGTTCCTGAAGAAACCATTCGGACAACTTCGATAGAAGGAACACGCTCAATAACAAGCTTTGCTAATTCATTTTCCATTAGGGTAGGGGCACCATAGCTTGTACCCATTTCAGCTACTTTTTTGATGGATTCAACAACTCGATCATTTGTATGACCCAAAATTAACGGACCCCAAGATAAGACATAGTCGATATATTCATTTCCATCAATATCATAAATTTTGGACCCTTTTCCTCTTTCCATAAAAATCGGATCCATATTGACTGATTTAAAAGCACGAACCGGACTGTTTACCCCGCCTGGCATAAGTGATTGGGCTTCTTTAAATGCTTCGACTGATTTTGTGAATGAACGCATACCTTTCCCTCTTTTCCAAAATTGAATGACTAGAATTGTTATTCGACTCTTATGCTTCTTCAGCTAACCAACGGATCGCATCTTTTGCGGCATAAGTAATAATTAAATCCGCACCAGCACGCTTCATACCGACTAACATTTCGAGAACGGTCTTTTTCTCATCAATCCAGCCATTTAAAGCCGCTGCTTTGATCATGGAATATTCACCGCTTACATTGTAAACAACGACCGGTAAATTAAAGTTATTTTTCACATCACGAACAATATCAAGGTAAGGCATACCAGGTTTAATGATTAAGAAATCCGCCCCTTCAGTGACATCGGATTCTGCTTCCCTAAATGCTTCCATGCGGTTGGCTGGATCCATTTGATATGTTTTACGATCACCAAATTGTGGAGCACCCTCAGCTGCTTCACGGAAAGGTCCATAGAATGCTGAAGCATATTTTACCGCATAAGACATGATCGGTATTTCCGTAAATCCTGCTTCATCTAATCCTACACGAATAGCAGCAACAAATCCGTCCATCATGTTAGATGGAGCAATAATATCTGCTCCAGCCTTTGCTTGAGCCACTGCCGTTTTCACTAGCAATTCAAGGGACTCATCATTTAAAACCTTTTCCCCTTCAATAACACCGCAGTGTCCATGGCTTGTATATTCACACAAGCATGTATCAGCAACAACAATGATTTCTGGATATTTCTCTTTTATAAAACGTGTTGCAACTTGGATAATTCCATGGTCGTGGTAGGCTTGCTCACCACATTGATCTTTTGTCTGAGGGATACCAAATAATAAAACGGACTTAATCCCATGTGCTACAATATCTTCCATTTCTGCTTCGAGATGGTCCATGGAAACTTGGAATACCCCTGGCATGGATGATACTTCATTACGAATATTTTCCCCTTCATAAATAAATAGCGGATAAATAAAATCCTCTGCCCGAAGGTGGTTTTCTCTTACAAGAGCGCGCATATTTACACTTGAGCGCAAACGGCGATGGCGTGAAAACTGAAGTTCCATTTATTTTTCCTCCATAACAATTTCTTTTAAGTACTTATTCATACTTTTAATCATCTCTTCAACAGTATACACCTTTGGCGAGGCATGTACCTTTAAATGATAGGATGTTAATTTTTTCTCAGTACTTGGACCAATACAACCAATGAGATATTCAGCCAAAAGTGGTTCACACTTTAATTCTTTTACCACATCCATAAAGTGATCCACAGTAGATGGACTTGTGAACATAAGAATATCAAGCCCATTATTTTTAATGACATTTACAAGCTTTTGCCTGCTTTCTTCAGGCATAAATGTTTCATAAACAATCACTTCATCAACTATTGCCCCGTTATTCCTTAATGAATCTGCAATATAATCTCTCGCAAGATTTCCTTTTGGAATTAAAACCTTCATTCCACTACTGACAAATGACAAAAATTCAGCGACAAATGCTTCAGCCACATATTCAGTTGGTGTAAAAGCAACCTTAAACCTTTTATCTTCAAGCACCTTTTTCGTACGTTTCCCTATAACAGCAATTTTAGGAAGCGATTCTAATTGTTCCATATTAAAAAAAGATAAAAAGGTTTCAACCGTTACATTGCTTGTAAATATAATCCAGTCATATGTATGTATGTTCGTTAAGTATCCAATCAGTTCCTGACTAACGGATTTGGGACGAAAGGCAATCAGAGGGATCTCGATTGGAATCCCTCCGTATTTTCTTAGAAGCTGTGAAAAAGACTTTGCTTCTCTTTCACCTCTTGGAACGAGAATTTTTTTATGAAGTAATGGCAATGACGAATCCATCATTCACCATCAAACTCTCGTTTCACACGGACAATGAGGTCTTTTGCCCCTTTTTGAATCAATAGATCTGCGGCTTTTTTACCAAGTTCTTCTGGGTTCTGACCTTTTAGTTCCTCTTTATATACTTCCTTCCCATCTGGGGAAGCTACTAATACTTTCAAAACAACTTCATCATTGTCATTGATATGAGCGAATCCAGCGATCGGAATCTGGCATCCACCCTCCATTTTTTGAAGAAAAGCACGTTCTGCTTTTACTGCTCTTGCAGTTTTCTTACAAGTGAATTTCTCAAAAAACTCCATAAGCTCCTGATCATCCTCACGGCATTCGATTGATAGTGCACCTTGCCCAACAGCAGGGATACAAACATCAGCATCAATAAATTCTGTCACAACATCCTTAGCCCAGCCAAGTCGTGATAAACCAGCTGCTGCTAGAATAATGGCATCATATTCTTCATTTTCTAATTTACTTAGTCTTGTATCTACATTTCCACGGATCCACTTAATCTCTAAATCAGGGCGCTCAAGTAAAAGCTGGGAGCTGCGACGAAGACTGCTTGTCCCAATAATCGCACCTTGTTTTAATTCTTTTAACGGAACATGACCTCTCGAAATAAGAGCATCACGGTGATCTTCCCTAAATGGAATACAACCAATTGTCAATCCTTCTGGTAATTCAGCTGGCATATCCTTCATACTATGAATCGCTATATCAATCTCTTTATCAAGCATCGCTTGTTCAATTTCTTTAACAAAAAGACCTTTGCCGCCAACTTTTGAAAGGGTCACATCTTGGATTCGATCTCCTTTTGTGACAATTTCCTTCACTTCAAATTCAAAGGGGCCACCAAGTTTTTTTAGTTGCTCAATTACCCAATTCGTTTGTGTTAATGCTAATTTACTACGTCTCGATCCAACAATAATTTTTCGCATGACAGCCTCCTATTATGTGTTCCAAAAATGGAATGATGAAAATTGACCAAATAAGAAAAAGTTAATTAACACGATTAAAAATGAGCCAACATTCCAAAGTGCCAATGATTTTCCAACAATATTCCTGCCTATACGTAAGTATAAGTATACACTATAGGCTGCTAATACGATAAAAGAACCAATTACTTTAGCATCATACCAAGGCATCATAGGAACCTTTATATACGCCCATTGTAAACCTAAGATTAAACTTAACAAAAGCAGCGGTACACCAATAACTGCTAAAATATAGGATAATATTTCAAGCTTACTTAAATCTGCTAAACGTAAAAGTCTAGGTCCCCACTTTTTCCTTTTTAATAAATCGTATTGGATTAAATAGAGCAGTGAAAAAACAAAGGAAAGTGAAAAGGCACCATAGGACAGAATGGCCATTGTGATATGTATCAAAAGAAGTTCAGATACAAGCTTTTGACCGATAATACTGGACCCATATTGAATAGGTGCAAATGTATGAATGGCCATTAAAATAAATCCAAGTATATTTGTAAAAAATACAATAAAATCGACTCGTAACAAATGGTTGATAGCGACAGAAAGTGATACTAAAATCCAAGTATAGAAATATAGTCCTTCAAAAATAGTTAATACCGGAAACCTTCCCGTTTTCAACATATATAAAACAAGAAAGGCAGTTTGGAAAACCCATACCAATGCAAGAAACCAGAAAGCAATTCTATTTGCTCTCCGGTTATGGTGAATAAAATCAAAAAAGTATAACAGCACACTGATGGCATACAATACAACCGTAAATTCGTGAAGTCGCGTCAGATAGATGCTAAACATGGTTCACACCTCTTAAGACCGAAAAGAAGCCTGTGGTGCATGAACCATTATTTTATTGGATTCGGCTGCTTTCGATTGTTGTTCATCAACAAGATCTTCAATATTAAAGATCTTCATAAATAAGTCCAATGCTTTATCAGCATCTGGTAGTGCAGCCAATTCTTTTGCTTGTAGAATAGGATCCTTTAAAAGCTGGTTAATAATGCTTTTTGTATGTTTATTTAATACTTTTTTGTCATGATCTGATAAGTGCGGAAGCTTTCGTTCAATGCTTTCCATTGTTTCAGATTGAACAGCCAATGCTTTTTCTCTTAAAGCAGAAATGACAGGAACGACACCAAGCATACCTAACCATTGTTCAAATTCAGACATTTCCTTTTTAATCATATTCATAATTTTTTCTGCAGCCTTCTTGCGTTCTTGCAAGTTAGCTTCGACAATTCCTTCTAAATCATCGATATCATATAAAAAGACGTTCTCAAGATCAGCAATCTTTGGATCCAAATCCCGTGGAACTGCGATATCTACCATAAATAATGGCTTGCCTTTTCTCATTTTTTCAACTTTTACCATCATCTCTTTAGAAATAACAAAATCTTTTGCACCCGTTGAGCTTATCAATATATCTGCCTCAACAAGGGTTGTCTGTAACTCTTCTAATGTTTTAGCAGTTCCATCAAACCGTGCTGCCAGGTCAACAGCTTTTTCGTATGTACGGTTAATAACCGTTACTTTTTTCACACCATTGCCGTGCAAGTTTTGGGCTGCTAATTCACCCATTTTTCCTGCTCCAAAGATCAGCACATGTTTATTTTCAAGTGAACCAAAAATTTTCTTGGCTAATTCAACAGCTGCATAGCTGACAGATACAGCATTTGTACCAATATCGGTTTCAGAATGTCCACGCTTGGCAACAGTCACAGCCTGTTTAAACAGATAATTAAATACTGTTCCAGTTGTCTCAACTTGTTGTGCCAGTAAAAAACTCGAACGAACCTGACCTAAAATTTGTGTCTCACCTAAAATCATTGAATCTAGGCCACAAGCAACTTTAAATAGATGTTCAACAGCACCATTATCTTCGCCAAAAAATAGATAAGGAGAAAAGTCTTTCTGGTCAATGCCAAACCATTCTGAAAAAAATTCCTTAATATAGTAACGACCAGTATGCAATTGATCCACTACCG
>DATFAH010000102.1:0-8734 GCA_035254805.1 Caryophanales bacterium
AGATCCAATATTTTATCGAGGTTGCCAAACGGGAACATGTTACAGAAGCAGCTGCAGCTTTAAATGTAGCCCAATCTGCTGTTAGCAGGCAAATTTTTAATCTAGAATCCGAGTTAGGAGTAAATTTGTTTTTCCGGGAAGGCCGGAATGTTATTTTAACGCCAATTGGAAAAAACTTTTTAAAGAATATGGAACAAATAATTAAATTGCTTGAAAACGCAAAACGGGAAGTGCAAGAATATTTGGATCCTGAGCGAGGAACAGTTCGAATTGGATACCCCAGCAGCATGGGTATCTATATTTTACCTACATGTATTGCAGCCTTCCGTAAACTCTACCCACACGTTAAATTTCAGTTACATCAAACAACCTATCATCAATTAGTCGAGGGAGTAGTGAATGGTAAATTTGATATAGCTATGCTTGGTTCAGTTCCTAAACAGGAAAGTAAAGTAGTTGGAAAAATTTTGTTTCGTGAAAACTTTGTTGCCTTATTACCACGGAATCATCCCCTTTCACAAAGGCCCATTTTAAAACTTCAACAATTAAAAGATGATTCCTTTATTTTATATCCAAAAGGCTTTAGCTTAAATGAAATTGTGGTTAATGCTTGCAGGGAGTGTGGTTACACACCAAATGTTTTATTTGAAGGAGAGGATATCGATTCGATAAAAGGCTTGGTAGTTGCGGGACTTGGTATCACCCTTCTCCCTGAAAACACTTTAATAGATGCTATTCCAAGTTCAACGGTGAAAATTCCGATTGTTGATCCCCCGATCAGCCGAACAGTCGGTCTCATCATCCCCGGTGATCGTACCCTGCTTCCAACAGAAAAGCTTTTTTATGAATTTTTAATCGATCACTATCGACAGCTAGAGAGGTTTAATAATTGAGTCAAAAATGGGCTGCCCAGAAAATCAGTAAAACCTGATGATCTGGACAGCCCCATTTCAAAACTATTATTTAAATATTAATGGCCTCCGCAGCCACAAGAACCGCCACAACCGCATCCTTCTTCAACTAAGTCTTCTTCTGTTGGAATTCTCTCAAGTTCAATAGTTTTAAGCACATAATTGATCACTAAATTTTGAACTTTATCTAATTCTTGTGACGCATACAGGAAGTCCCGTGAAACGGGATTCAAATAGATTTTTTCCCGAGCTTCATCAAATACATTCATGTCTTCTCTTGTGAGTTCGAATCCTTGCTGTTGCTTTTGTTGAAGAGCACGCTGCTTTTGAACGACATCATTGTATATATACTTTGCTTCCTCGTCAGCAAAGAAATTATTGATCATGGCTCTTAATTCTGGAAATGCAGGTTGATCTAAAATTAATTTACAAAGCTCTTCTGTCTTTACTTTTATCTCATCCATATCTGGTTTTGGTCTCATATGTATCCTCCTCAAAGTAAATAATTGCAATGGAACCCGTCCCATTGTAGAACCTATTATTTTCAAATCAATTCTTTGTAAACTGAAATAGAATATTCTAAATCTATCATATCTTTTTATTATTTTTTTGTAGTGAGATGAATCATATATTGAGGGCTTTTTGAAACAGATGAATATCAATAACAAAGTATTTAGCTACCTCGCTTCCTTCAAGAACTGTTTAAAATCACCAATAAAACACTTCATTAAAATAGATGCCTGTCCCCACCGCAATGGGTACAGGCTTCATATATGATTTTTATTTGTATTGGAGCGATAGCATAATTGAACTACACCAGAGGAAAATCGTTTCGTTTGAACTAGTTTTAGATCCTGTTTCTGTTTTATATCAATAAACAAGGATTTTCCTTCTCCTAGGATGACAGGGTGAATCGATAACCTAAATTCGTCTACAAGTCCTAAATTTATAAAGGTTGTAATAAGACTCTCTCCGCCATATAGCCATATATCTTTACCAGGCTGATTCTTGATTTCATTTACCTTTTCAACGATATCATCATTTATAATTGTTACTTGATGATCCACTTGTTTTTGGGTTTTGGAAAACACATATTTTTTCTTACTATGAACCTGCTCCCAAATTCCTTTTTCAGATTCAGAAGCTTCCTGGCCAGGAATATATTGCCCCCATAAATCATAGCTTTTTCGGCCATAAAAAATCGTATCAATACGATTTAGGAATTCATTAAACTCCATTTCAGCGTCCATGATACACCAGTCAACTTCCCCGTTTTTCCCTTCAATATATCCGTCTAGGGTTACTGCCAAATCTAAAATGATTCTTCTTGGCTCAATATTTTCAGTCATGTGTATTGCTCCTTCAAATAGTTTAACTGATCTAATTATAAGTCACTTGACCGAAGTAATGAAGAATGGCAAAAGTCTGTAGTCTTGCCCGTAGATACCCGATGGTAAATTGCATTATGTAAAAATCCCCCGATAAGGTACCGGAGGATCATTTTAATATATAAAGTGAAGATACTTACTTCCTCTCTTCAAAAAGAACAACGGCTTCTGTTAATTCATGTTCTAATGCGAGTGTTTGCTGTTGTATTTCTTTCTCAGTCCAGCCAAATTTGTCTTTCATATATGCAATAACCTTCTGACCATACTGTCTAACAGTTTTGATGTCAAAGAGAATGGCGCCAGTTCGACGGTTAAAAAAGTCAATGGGTGTGACGATCATTTCGTTTTCCATTGCATAAACAAGCTTCGCAAATAATGGGAGTGGTAACCCATATTGTTGTGCATCTTTTTTATTCTTTTTCAATAAATCAAAAACAATAGGAGCATTTGAGCCATATTGTTTTATCAGGTCTCTTGATTCAGCATCTGTGAATCCTAATATAGCTCCTGCTGAAGCATGTGAGTTGATAAATGCTTCAAATTGTTGAGAACCCCCCACATCTCCTCCAGAAATCGGTAGATGTTTTGTGTTGCAAGCAGGGAAATTTCCTCCTAGTTTTGTGGCAAGTAAATCCACAATCATTTCCGCCATTTTTCGGTAACCAGTTAATTTTCCACCTGCAATCGTTACAAGTCCTGAGTTCGATTCCCAAATTTCATCTTTCCTAGAGATTTCAGAGGCATTTTTTCCTTCTTCATATATGAGTGGACGTACCCCAGCCCAGCTTGATTCAACATCTTTTTCTGAAATTTTCACCTCTGGAAACATATAATGGATCGCATTAATAATATAGCTTCGGTCACTAACCGTCATTGTTGGATTAGCCGCATCCTGATCATAAAATGTATCTGTTGTCCCTACATACGTTTTTCCCTCGCGGGGAATGGCAAATACCATTCGTCCATCTGGAGTATCAAAATATACAGCCTGCTTTAGAGGGAACTTTGATTGATCAATAACAAGGTGAACACCTTTCGTTAATTGTAGCACTTTCCCTTTTTTCGATTGATCAAGCTCACGAATCTGATCCACCCATGGTCCTGCTGCATTTACAACCAATTTAGCCCGGATATCAAATTTCTCTCCTGTTAACTGATCCTCTACCAATGCACCTATCACTTTTCCATTTGCATAGTTAAGCTTGATGACCTTCGTATAGTTGCTAGCAACAGCACCTTTTTCATTAGCAGCCTTAATCACTTCAATGGTCAATCTTGCGTCATCTGTTCGATATTCTACATAGTAGCCTCCGCCCTTTAGGCCTGTTTTTTTGATAAGAGGCGCTTTAGCTAAAGTTTTTTTCGCCGAAAACATCGAACGGCGTTCACTTTTCTTAACGGCGGCTAAATAATCGTAGACACGAAGTCCAATTGATGTACTAAATTTCCCAAAGGTACCACCTTTATAGATCGGTAGTAGCATCCATTCCGGAGTTGTAACATGTGGTCCGTTTTCATATACAATCGCCCGTTCTTTTCCAACTTCAGCTACCATTTTTACTTCAAATTGTTTTAAATAGCGAAGTCCACCATGAACAAGCTTTGTTGACCTGCTTGATGTACCGGCTGCAAAATCTTGCATCTCCACTAATGCTGTCTTCATTCCTCGAGTTTTTGCATCAAGAGCAATCCCAGCCCCGGTAATACCACCGCCAATAACCAACACATCATATATCTCCGTCTTTAATTGATTCATCATTTCGTTTCGATTGAATGTTGAAAATTTCACAATAAGTTCCTCCCTTTGCCAGAAGAAAACAAAAAGAGACCACAAAAGACATTATCAATGAAAGATAATGTTTTTGTGGTCTCTCCAAATCTCCAACCAGCTTATTAACTTACCCTTATTTTATCATAAATCATTTGGTATTGATAGATGAAATTATTTGAAAGCCATTGTCGCGTTAACCGCTTTTTTCCATCCGTTATATAAACTTGAGCGATTCTCTTCCTCCATTTTTGGAGCAAATTTCTTATCAATTGCCCACTGTGTTGAAATTTCTTCTTGGCTTCCCCAGAATCCGACTGCAAGTCCGGCAAGATAAGCAGCACCAAGGGCGGTTGTTTCATTTACAGTTGGTCTTTCCACTGGAACATTTAAGAGATCACTTTGGAATTCCATTAAGAAATTGTTCTTAACCGCTCCACCGTCTACGCGTAATGTTTTCAATTCAATACCAGAGTCTGCTTCCATTGCAGATAAAACATCTTTTGTCTGGTAGGCTAATGATTCAAGTGTTGCACGAATAAAATGTTCCTTAGATGTTCCGCGCGTGATGCCAAATACCGCACCGCGAACATCACTATCCCAATACGGAGTTCCAAGTCCAACAAAGGCTGGCACAACATAAACTCCATCTGTGGATGCAACCTTTGTTGCATATCCTTCGCTATCCTTTGCATCCTTAATCATACGGAGGCCGTCTCGGAGCCATTGAATGGCAGAGCCTGCAACAAAGATACTTCCTTCTAACGCATATTCAACTTTGCCATTTATACCCCATGCGATTGTAGTGAGCAAACCATTTTCAGAACGAACAGCTTTTTCACCCGTATTCATTAGCATGAAGCAGCCAGTCCCATACGTATTTTTTGCCATTCCTTTACTAAAGCATGCTTGTCCAAATAAAGCAGCCTGCTGATCTCCCGCCACTCCAGAAATTGGAATTTCCTTACCAAAGAAATGGTAAGCAACCGTATTTGCATATACTTCTGATGAAGGACGAACATCAGGAAGCATGGATTTTGGCACATTTAAAATCTCTAAAAGTTCATCATCCCATTTTAGTTCATGGATATTATACATTAAAGTTCTTGATGCATTCGAATAATCCGTTACATGGGCTTTTCCACCAGAAAGCTTCCAAATTAGCCAAGTATCCATTGTCCCAAATAATAGCTTTCCTTGCTCTGCTTTCTCGCGTGCACCTTCTACATTATCCAAAATCCAGTTTACTTTTGTCCCTGAAAAATAGGCATCGATAAGTAAGCCAGTTTTTTCACGGAAAAGCTCGTTAAGTCCTTTTTCTTTTAGCTCATCACAAATTTCACTTGTTTGTCGAGATTGCCAAACGATCGCATGATACACAGGCACTCCTGTTTCTTTATCCCAAACGACCGTTGTTTCGCGTTGATTCGTAATTCCAATTCCAGCAATTTGTTCGGGCTTTGTTCCAGATTCAGACAACACTGCTGCAATAACAGACAGAATGGATCCCCATATTTCATTTGCATTATGTTCTACCCAACCTGGTTTTGGGAAATGCTGCGTGAACTCTTTTTGGGCAACTTGAACAATTTCTCCATTTTTATTAAAAAGAATTGCCCGTGAACTTGTTGTTCCCTGGTCTAAAGATAAAATATACTTTTCCATCCTGATCTCTCCCAACATCTAAAAAATTATTTTTCTACGCCGCTTTATTTGTTTCAGCTAAAGAATTTGGCAGCTTTTTGCTAAATATAAAGGCTAGTACAAGAATGATAAGATTAATCACCACTACTGTCCAAAATAACCCTGTGATTTTTCCTATGAAAACAGCTTTATAAAATACAGCTCCTAAAGCCCCTCCTAAAATTGGCCCAACAACTGGGATCCATGAATATCCCCAATTCGATTTTCCTTTTCCAGGAATCGGTAATAAGAAATGAGCAATACGCGGTCCAAGGTCACGAGCAGGGTTGATCGCGTATCCTGTTGTCCCACCTAAAGACATACCGATTGCAACAATAAGAAGACCAACTACTAATGGATTTAAGCCTTCTGTAAATTTATTTGCCCCAATAAATAGTAAACCAAGCACAAGAACAAATGTACCAATGAATTCACTTAATAAATTCGAAAAAGTATGTGGAATGGCTGGGCCAGTTGCGAAAACCCCCAATTTTGTTCCTGGGTCCTCTGTTACCGCCCAATGCGGCAAGTATTGCAAATAAACAATCGCTGCACCTAAAATAGCGCCAATCATTTGAGCTAAAATATAGCTTGGAACTTGTGACCATGAGAAATCACCATTAATAGCCAGTGCAATCGTAACAGCCGGATTTAAGTGGGCTCCACTAATGGAACCTACTGCAAACACAGCCATCGTTACAGCTAGACCCCAGGCAATCGTGATGACGATCCAACCTGCATTTTGAGCGTATGATTTCTTCAACGAAGACCCAGCCCCAATCCCAGCTCCAAAAACAATTAAAATCATTGTCCCAACTATTTCTCCCATAAAAGATGTCATTTTATGTCTCCTCTCTTATTTTATGACAAAAAATAAATGGAGATCACAGCAGAAGAACCTATATAATAGGCAATCTGTGTGAATCTCCATTTCTCCGTCACAGTTTATTAACTTATGTCCAATTATACAAGCCTATGAAAACGCTGTCAATTAGTTTTTTTCCTTTCATTGATCATCAAATAAATCCCAAAGCTCTCTTTTGGATGTCGTTATGGCAGATGCCCCCGCATCCAAAGCATTTTGAACATCTTCAGGTGTCCGGATTAACCCTCCCGCAAAAATAGGGATATTTACCCGCTCCTTTACTTCTTTAATCATATGAGGCATGGCTCCTGGTAATAACTCAATAAAATCAGGAAGTGTTTTTCCAATTAGCTTATAACCATTTTCAAGTGCATGGGAATCGATTAAGAAAATCCTTTGGACAGCGATCACCCCTTTTTGTTTCGCTTTTAAAATCACACCAGACTTTGTTGAAATTAAGCCATACGGTTTAAATTCCTGGCAAATATACTCTGTGGCATATTCATCATTTTTAATCCCATGGATCAAATCAACATGGTAAATCATTTTTTTGCCATTCTCTTTAGCAAGCCTACTAATATTCTTTAATTGGCCAATATGCATATCTAGAAAAATACCGATTTCATAGGGACTTTTTAAAAAATGCTCAAATTCCTTCATGTTTATAGATGCCGGTAAAATTTTCTGATCCATATTTTCATTTTTCCTCTCGAATAAGCTTTTTCAATGTTGATGCGCATGAAGCCTTGCAAAAATCCCGTATTTTTGTGAAAGGAGCTCCGAATGGCTTCCATCTTCCGCGATCCCCTCTTCTGTGATCACAAGAATCCGGTCAGCTTTTTTAATTGTCCCTAATCGATGTGCAATAATAAGTGTTGTGCGATCCTTTGCAAGATCATTTAATGCTGCCTGGATGATCACTTCCGTTTCCGTATCTAGTGCTGAAGTAGCCTCATCCAAAATTAAAATTAGCGGATTTTTCAAAAACATTCTGGCAATCGCCAATCGTTGCTTTTGACCCCCAGAAAGTTTTAATCCCATCTCTCCTATCTGTATGTCAAAGCTATCAGGCAGGGAGGTGATCAAGTTTATTAAATGTGCAGTTTATGCCCAAAAAACAGGGTAGCAGATATCCCTGTCAGTGAGTTTATAGTCATTAATCAAAACCTAGTTTTATGTGTTCAAGGTATTTCGATTAACTGTTTTTCTTTTTCCATTTCCATTGCTGAAACAATATATGCAAATCCATTCAGAATAAAATAAACAAAATTGGATTGTACCCGCTCGGTTTCCCCGAGGTACGTATTCAAAAGAATAAAAACAGAATATAAAACAACAAAAAATAAGGCAATCTTATTAAAAATAGCCATACCACCCAACCCCTTTTTTTAGATTCTTATATTTATCATATTTTCATGAGGTTGGCCCTATGCGTGTGGTAAAGACGAATTGGCTATTCATAGTGGGATCCTTATTGTTTGCCGCAGAACGATGAAAAAAAGAGGGGGTAACCGCCTTCTCCTTTAACCTATTCCTGAAATAAATAATTCCCCAGCATTTTGTGTTGGGGAGCCTTTAGAAAGTTGTCAGATAATTTTTTCTTTAGCTAACTTTCTTACCAGCCATTGGGCCTGGTTTAAGGCTATGAATTTCTTCAATATGTACTAAAACAACTGCTTTCGGACGAGGCATGCCACGTTGTTCAGATATAGCCGCTGCTTTTTCATAATTTTCTCCGCTAGTTTGAACTTCAGGATTACCAACAAAACGATAGCCATCAGGAAGATCTCGGTTCACAACAGCAACTACAACATTCGAACCTTCTAAAACATTTTGGTATGTCGTACCGCCAGTCCCCTCAATGAAAATCAATGTTTCATCATCTAAAACCCTAGTGGAACGTTTTGGAGCAACGTTTTGAGCACCATCTTTTCCTACTGTACCTATGAAACATTGAAAATTGCCAACCATTTCTTTCATTTCATTCGTAAGAACTGCCATGTTTATGCCCCTCTCCTATGATTCTATAGTACCAACTACCAAATTACGGCTAAAAAATAGTTTCTGTCAAAGATCATTATCACGCTATTCGGTAAAAATATCCACAAATTTATTCGAA
>DATFAH010000103.1:0-15489 GCA_035254805.1 Caryophanales bacterium
AATGGAGGAATGCCGTATGGAAAAGGTTGAGCGGAGTTTAATGGGGCCAGTCGGTGGAGTAAGCTTCCATTCAAAGATGGATCTGTCAAAAGGTATGAAAAAAATTCAGCTTAAAGTTGGAAATTTTTTGATCAAAAAGGGCTTTCTTTTGTTGTTGGTTGGTTTTTTGTTGGGACGTGCATTAATTTTGTCGACATTAACTCCTTTCTCTCTGCCTTTTTTCGCGGTTGTTTATTTTGTGAAAAAGGATTGGGCTCCAATTTCGTTAATCGGGATTGTTATGGGTGCGGCAACGATCTCAATAAGCAAGTCATTTTCCGCGTTTGCCATTGCCTTTTTATTTTTATTTGTTTTTCGAATCACGAGAAAATGGCTGAAAAATGAAGCTAGGTCATTGCCTTTTTATGTGGGGTTCATTCTTGCTGTCGGAAAATTTTCGGAGACCTTTTTCACGACAAAACAATTATCCTTATACGATGGAATGATGACAGGTGTACAAGCCAGCCTTGCTTTTATTTTGACGCTTATTTTTCTTCAAAGCATACCCCTATTAACGCTGAATAAACGCAGACAGCCTTTAAAGACGGAAGAGATTGTTTGTTTAATCATTATGCTAGCATCCATTATGACGGGTACGATCGGATGGGTAATTTATAATCTTTCAATTGAGCATATTATGTCTCGTTATTTAGTGCTGATTTTTTCATATGTGGCAGGAGCTACAGTAGGTTCGACTGTTGGTGTGGTAACAGGACTTATATTTAGCCTTGCAAACGTTTCTAGCTTTGCCCATATGAGTTTACTAGCTTTTTCTGGAGTACTGGGCGGTTTATTAAAAGAAGGCAAGAAAATCGGCGTGTCTATTGGCCTATTTATCGCCACCCTATTGGTTGGGATGTACGGCGAAGGCGGTGGTTCTATCCTTTTAACCATTTTAGAAACAACAGCAGCGGTTGGGCTGTTTCTTTTAACACCAAACATGCTGATATCTGGTGTAGCCAAGTATATTCCAGGCACTCCAGAATATACGTCTGAACAACAAAAATACATGAGAAAAATGAGAGATGTAACGGCACAGCGCGTATCACAATTTTCAACCGTGTTTCAAGCACTTTCCAAAAGTTTTTCCCATTATGATCAAGAGCAATTCGGTGAAGAAGATAGTGAACGGGAATTGGATTATTTTTTAAGCAATGTAACGGAAAAGTCATGCCAGACATGCTTTAAAAAGGAGCAATGCTGGACAAGGAATTTTAATACAACATATGAATACATGGAAGAGATTATTCATGAAATGGATCAAAATAATGGAGTTGTTTTTGCAAAATTAAGGCGGGACTTTGATAAATATTGTACGAAATCAAAGAAAGTTATGGACGCGATTCAGCAGGAATTAACTTTTTACCAAGCAAACCAAAAATTAAAAAGGCAGGTGCAGGAAAGCAGGAGATTGGTGGCTGAGCAATTATTAGGTGTTTCAGAAGTGATGGACAACTTTGCAAAAGAAATTAAACGTGAAAGAGAGAATCATTATAAACAGGAAGAACAAATCTTGGAAGCCATCCGGGAATTTGGCATTCAAGTTGATCAAGTAGAAATTTACAGCCTTGAAAAAGGGAATGTAGATATTGATATGATGGTTCCTTTCTCCAATGGGCATGGAGAATGTGAAAAAATTATTGCCCCTATGCTCTCAGATATTTTGGGTGAAACCATTGTAGTGAATTCTGAGGAATTCGCAGCATATCCCAATGATGTATGCTGTGTTACCTTTCGATCGTCAAAAGCCTATATTGTCGAAACAGGTGTGGCGTATGCCGCGAAGGATGGTGGATTTATTTCAGGTGATAGTTTTTCCACAATGGAATTGGGCGGCGGAAAATTTGCAATCGCCATAAGTGACGGAATGGGAAATGGCGAAAAGGCTCATGATGAAAGCAAAGAGACGCTTATGCTTCTTCAAAAAATATTGCAATCCGGCATTGAGGAGAAGGTGGCCATTAAGTCCGTGAACTCTGTGCTTTCATTACGAACTACGGATGAAATTTTCTCCACTTTGGATTTAGCGATGATTGATTTGCAAAATGCCTCAACCAAATTTTTAAAAGTCGGGTCAACACCAAGCTTTATTAAAAGAGGGAATAAGGTCATTAAAATCCAATCAAGCAACTTACCAATAGGCATCCTTCAGGAGTTTGAGGTGGATGTTGTCAGCCAGCAATTAAAGGCGGGTGACCTTTTAATCATGATGAGTGATGGGGTTTTTGAAGGGCCTAAACATGTGGAAAATTATGATGTATGGATGAAAAGAAAAATTCAAGAGCTGGAGACTGATGATCCACAGGAAGTGGCGGATTTAATTATGGAGGAAGTCATTCGATCAAGCTCAGGACAAATTGATGATGATATGACAGTTACTGTGGCAAGAGTAAAGCATAATACTCCGAAATGGGCAAGCATTCCCATGCAAAAATTAAAAAGAAAAGCGTAAAAGTTTATTTTATGTCGTAATGATGAATAGTATGTATAATTCCCCTTCACCTCGTCGAAAATGGTAATAATTTATAAAAGTGGAGGGGGATTTCTTTGTATACAGGAAAAATTCGTCAAATTTTATTAATAACAGATGGCTGCTCAAACCAAGGAGAAAATCCGGTTGCAATGGCTGCTCTTGCTAAAGAAGAGGGGATCACCGTTAATGTAATCGGCGTGATGGAACATGATGTCATTGATGAAAAAGGTATGACTGAAATTGAAAATATTGCGATGTCAGGCGGTGGTGTTAGTCAAGTTGTTTATGCTAAGCAGCTTGCCCAAACCGTCCAAATGGTCACGCATAAAGCCATGACCCAAACCATACAGGGGGTTGTAAACAAAGAATTACAACAAATTTTAGGGCGTTGCAAAACAATGGAAGATCTTCCGCCTGAAAAACGTGGTGAAGTGATGGAAGTGGTAGACGAACTGGGTGAGACTGTCGAATTGGAAGTATTGATTCTTGTGGATACAAGCGCCAGTATGAAACAAAAGCTGCCAACTGTTAAAGAAGCGATTTTAGATCTTTCTTTAAGCTTAAATGCTAGAACAGGAAATAATTATTTTTCGGTATTTGCTTTTCCGGGGAAGAAAAATGATGTGGAAAAATTGTTGGATTGGACACCAAATCTCCAGTCTTTAACAAGTATTTTTTCTAAGCTGTCAACAGGAGGAATTACGCCTACTGGCCCTGCTATCCGTGAAGCCTTATCTTCATTCAAACAAAAACCTTCATTAAGGAGTCTCATATCTCGTGATGATGAATCATTCTTTGAAGAGTCAATGTAAGGTAAGCCCAGGCACAGTAATTAAAGGGAAATGGCATGGGAATCAATATTCTGTTCTTAAGGAATTAGGAAATGGAGCGAATGGGGTAGTTTATTTAGCGAAGAATAAAACGGGACATGTTGCTCTGAAAATGAGCAATAATGGTATGTCCGTTACCTCTGAGGTAAATGTCTTAAAATCCTTTGCAAAGGTCCAAGGGTCTGCCCTAGGGCCTTGTTTGCTTGATTTTGATGACTGGCAAACAAATCAAGGAAACATTTCATTTTATGTCATGGAATACATTCACGGGCCAGATTTGTTGACGTTTATTCAGCAAAACGGGGAATCATGGACAATCGTTTTATTTCTTCAACTTCTGAATGACCTTGAAAAGTTCCACGAAAATGGCTGGGTGTTCGGTGATTTAAAACCTGAAAATCTAATTGTCACAGGGCCGCCAGTCAAAATCAGATGCATCGATGTCGGAGGTACTACGATCCAAGGGAGAGCGATTAAAGAATTCACTGAGTTTTATGATCGGGGTTTTTGGGGATTAGGGACGAGAAAAGCTGAACCATCATATGATCTGTTTGCAGCAGGAATGATCATGATCAATACCGCCTATCCGAAACGATTCAATAAGACTTCTGGCGGTATTTTGCAATTGAAAGAGGCAATTGGGCAAAAGAAGGAACTGATTCTGTTAGAAAAGGTTATTTTAAAATCTTTACAAGGCCACTATGGGAGTGCAAAAGAGATGAGGCTCGATTTGTTATCATTAGCCGTTAAAAAAAATCAGCCTACTCAATCAGTAACTCAAAACCGTCTTACTCAAACCAAAAGCCCGCCTGCTCAAAAGAAGCTTCAAACACGTCAAAGCTACAAGAAAAAAAAGAAAAAAAGCGGCTGGATTGAAACAGCCATTATTTTCATGGTGATCGTTTTATTTTATATTATGTATATTTTAAGTCAATTTACGTAAAATCAATTTTTTTTGAAACTTTTATAAGATTTATTCGTAAATAATAGGAACAATAGGTTTAGACTGTTAAAGTAGAGCTAAAAAGATAAGGAAGAGTATAAAATGTTAGAAACAAAAGTAATGACATTTCTTGAACGGCATTCCTTTCTCTTGGAGCATAAAGCAATCGTGGTGGGGGTCTCAGGAGGTCCTGACTCACTGGCGCTACTGCACTTCTTAATGTGGCAAAGGGAAAAAAGGAATCTTTCCATTGTAGCTGCCCATGTCGACCACATGTTTCGGGGAGAGGAATCTTTTCAAGATGCACTGTTTGTTAAAAGTTATTGTGAACAGTACTCCATTCCCTTTGAAATGGAACAAATCAATGTTCCAAAAATCATGGCACAAACCGGACAGAGTCCGGAAGTAGCTGCAAGAGTTGCTCGCTATAACTTTTTTGCAAAGGTAATGAAAGCTTACAACTATCGTTATCTTGCGCTTGGCCATCATGGCGATGATCAAATTGAAACCATTCTCATGCGACTAACGAGAGGAAGTACTGGCAAAGCAAGAGCAGGCATCCCTTTTCTACGCCCTTTTCAGGCAGGCTCTATTTTTCGCCCCTTTTTAATAACAACAAAAAAAGAAATTGAACAGTACTGTGAAGAAAATGATTTAGTCCCAAGAATGGATCCGAGCAATGAAATGGGGATTTACACTCGTAATCGTTTTAGAAGGGAAATACTCCCGTTTTTAAAATCAGAAAACCCGAAAGTTCATGAACATTTTCAGCGCTTTAGTGAAGAATTGCAGAGTGATGAGGCTTTTCTTCAAGAATTAACGCTGGAGGCCATGAATAAAGTAATGACAAAAAGGGAAAGACAACAAATAGTCATTAGTATAAGAAGGTTTCATGATATGCCTTTGCCTTTACAAAGGAGAGGGATTCAACTAATATTAAACTATCTTTATATGGAAAGTCCTTCTTCGCTTTCAGCCATACATACAGCTCAAATTTTTTCTTTGATTCATCAACATCATCCATCAGGTAATCTCGATTTTCCAGATGGTTTGAAAGTAATTCGATCCTATCACCAGTGTTATTTTCAATTTGAAAATGAAAATTCAGAGTTCTATCACATAGAAATGGATAAAGCTGGATATGTCAATTTACCCAATTTCAGAACTCTAACAATGGAATATGTGAATTCAACAACATATGTTGTAAATTCCAATATAGCATTGTTTCAGGCAGATAAGATTAAATTGCCTTTGATTGTACGAACAAGAAAAAATGGTGATCGAATGTCCTTGAAAGGAATGGATGGGACAAAAAAAATCAAGGATATTTTTATTGATAGTAAAATTTCGATCAAAGAGAGGGATGAATGGCCAATCGTTACAGACCAGGAGGGTACGATTATTTGGCTTCCAGGGTTAAAAAAATCAGCATTAGAAGGCTTTCAAGATTCAGTAAGTAACTATATTCAGCTAATATATAGCAGCGATGATCTTTAGGGGGCAAAATTCGGAATGAACAGGGATATTGAAAAGATTTTAGTTTCAGAAGAAGAAATACAGGCACAAATAAAAGTCTTAGCAGGAACGCTAACCGAGGAGTATAAAGATCGTTTTCCATTGGCAATCGGCGTATTAAAAGGGGCAATGCCTTTCATGGCTGATTTGCTTAAACGAATGGATTGCTATTTGGAAATGGACTTCATGGATGTTTCCAGCTATGGGAATTCTACTGTTTCTTCTGGAGAAGTGAAAATTTTGAAAGACTTGGACACTTCTGTAGAAGGCAGAGATTTGCTTATCATTGAAGATATCATTGACAGCGGCTTAACCTTAAGCTATCTCGTTGATCTATTCCGTTACCGAAAAGCAAAATCAATCAAAATTGTAACATTGCTTGATAAACCAACTGGCAGAAAAAGTGCGATTACAGCGGACTATGTATGTTTTAAAGTACCAGATGAGTTTGTTGTTGGTTATGGCTTGGATTATGCAGAAAAATACCGCAACTTACCATATATTGGTGTTTTAAAACCTGAAGTATATAGTAACAATGATTAAGTAAAACATATAAGGGAAATGTTTCTTGAAAACAGCAAAATAAATTTATGGCAAATGTACTAAATTTCTTGGCAAAAAGCTTGGTTCATAAGTGTAATTCCTTGAATTGGCATGATTTTTTATGGTACTATTTAGTATAGTTTTTTACCCGCGGGAGGAGGTAAAGGATGAATCGGATTTTCCGTAATACCATCTTTTATTTATTAATATTTTTAGTCATTATAGGTGTGGTTAGCTTTTTTAATGGAAGCAATGAACCGACCGATCATATAACCTATGATAAATTTGTGACCCACTTAGAAAATGGAGATGTGAAATCATTCTCTATGCAGCCGGACCGAGGTGTGTTCGAGGTCCGTGGTGAATTTAAAGGGGCTAACAAAAATAAAAACTTTTTAACATACATTCCAAACAGCAATCAAATTCAGGAACGCATCGATAAGGCGGTTGCCACCTCGAAGGTTGAGGTAATGCCTGCGAAGGAAACAAGCGGTTGGGTAACGTTCTTTACGTCCATCATTCCGTTTGTGATTATCTTTATTCTTTTCTTCTTCTTACTAAATCAAGCTCAAGGCGGCGGAAGCCGTGTAATGAATTTTGGTAAAAGCAAAGCGAAGCTTTACAATGAAGATAAGAAAAAAGTTCGTTTTAAAGATGTAGCGGGTGCCGATGAAGAAAAGCAAGAACTTGTTGAAGTTGTTGAATTTTTAAAGGATCCAAGGAAATTCTCAGAACTTGGTGCCCGTATTCCTAAAGGTGTCCTTCTTGTAGGGCCTCCTGGAACAGGTAAAACTTTGCTTGCTCGTGCATGTGCGGGAGAAGCTGGTGTTCCATTCTTCTCGATCAGTGGATCTGATTTCGTTGAAATGTTTGTCGGGGTCGGTGCATCTCGTGTTCGTGATTTATTTGAAACAGCAAAGAAAAATGCTCCATGTATTATTTTTATTGATGAAATTGACGCTGTTGGTCGTCAGCGTGGCGCCGGTTTAGGCGGCGGACACGATGAACGTGAACAAACGCTGAACCAATTGCTTGTTGAAATGGATGGATTTGGTGCGAATGAAGGGATTATTATCATTGCCGCAACAAACCGCCCAGATATACTTGATCCTGCGTTACTTCGTCCTGGTCGTTTTGACCGTCAAATTACGGTTGATCGTCCTGATGTTATCGGTCGTGAGGCAGTACTAAAAGTACATGCCCGCAACAAGCCGTTAGATGAAACCGTGAATTTAAAAAGTATTGCCCAGCGTACACCAGGCTTCTCGGGTGCTGATCTTGAAAATCTGTTAAATGAAGCTGCTCTCGTTGCAGCTCGTCGAGATAAAAAGAAAATCGAAATGGACGACATTGATGAAGCAACAGACCGTGTGATTGCCGGTCCTGCGAAAAAGAGCCGGGTCATTTCTGAAAAAGAACGTAAAATTGTTGCCTTCCATGAAGGCGGACATACCGTTATTGGAGTGGTACTAGCAGAAGCTGAAATGGTCCACAAAGTAACCATTGTACCACGCGGACAGGCAGGCGGATATGCTGTCATGCTTCCTAAGGAAGACCGTTACTTCATGACAAAACCAGAATTACTCGATAAAATTGTTGGTCTATTAGGTGGACGTGTTGCTGAAGAAATCGTGTTCGGTGAGGTAAGTACTGGAGCACACAACGACTTCCAGCGTGCAACTGGAATTGCACGGAAAATGGTAACAGAATATGGTATGAGTGATAAACTTGGGCCATTGCAGTTTGGTCAAGCACAAGGAGGCCAGGTTTTCCTAGGCCGCGACATTCATAATGAGCAAAATTATTCTGATGCAATTGCTTATGATATTGATCTTGAAATTCAACGCATTATTAAAGAATGTTACGAAAAGGCCAAAAAAGTATTAACAGAAAATCGTGATAAGCTTGATCTTATCGCAAATACACTTCTTGAAGTGGAAACACTAGATGCAGAACAGATCAAACACTTGATCGATCATGGGCATCTGCCAGATCGAACATCTTCTGATGTGATTGCTAAAACGGAATTAAAGAAGAATGATGATGTGAAAGTAAACTTTGGTGCAAAAAAAGACGGGGAAGAAACAGTTGACCTTTCAAAAACACCAGAAACAGATGAAACATCAACAGACGAAAAACCACAAATTTAAATGTTGAAAAGAGTGTTTATTGCTAGCACTCTTTTTTTCTTGTCTATCATTTTATGGTATGATGTTGGCAGTGAAATTTTAGAATTTAGATAAAGTGGTGATCTAGTTGATTTTTGTATTTGATGTAGGGAATACAAATATTGTTTTAGGTGTGTACAAAGGTGACGAACTTAAACACCATTGGCGTATTGAGACGAATCGAAATCGTACAGAAGATGAATTTGCGATGATGATTAAATCATTGTTTGAACATGACGGTTTGGCCCTAACAGATATTGATGGCATTATTATCTCATCTGTTGTTCCTCCGATCATGTTAGCATTAGAAAGAATGTGCCAGAAATATTTCCATGTAAAACCACTCGTGGTTGGACCAGGAGTGAAAACAGGCCTTGATATTAAATATGAAAATCCTAGAGAAGTGGGTGCGGACCGCATCGTAAACGCTGTTGCAGCTATACATGAGTATGGGAGCCCACTTATCATTGTCGATTTTGGAACGGCAACTACATACTGTTATGTGAATGAGCACCGGCAATATTTAGGAGGTGCGATTGCGCCTGGAATTAATATCTCAACAGAAGCCCTCTATTCCAGAGCAGCAAAGCTTCCGAGAATTGAAATTACAAGACCAGTTGGTGTCATTGGGAAAAATACTGTCCTAGCGATGCAGGCAGGAATTGTTTATGGTTATGTTGGACAAGTAGAAGGTATTGTGAAACGGATGATGGAGCAAAGCGCAAAGAAGCCTACTGTCATTGCAACAGGCGGATTATCCAATTTAATCGCACAAGAATCAAATATCATCGATATTGTGGATCCTTATTTAACGTTAAAAGGTTTGCAGCTTATTTATAAGCGAAACATGGACATGTTAAAAAACGAACATTAATTTTTAAAGCTGAAAAAAAGTTGCCGTGAGTGAAGTTACGGTTCCGCCGTTTAATGCAGCAAGAAAGGAGCATATGAATGAATGATTATCTAGTAAAAGCACTTGCCTTTAATGGGCAGGTACGGGCATACGCTGTGGCCACTACAGAAATAGTAAGCGAAGCCCAGCGCCGTCATGATACATGGCGAACAGCCTCCGCTGCATTAGGGAGAGCTGTCACTGCGGGAGTGATGCTAGGGGCAATGCTAAAAGGGGAAGACAAATTAACCATTAAAATTGAGGGAGACGGACCGCTAGGTAATATCCTTGTTGATAGTAATGCGAAAGGACAAGTCCGTGGTTATGTCACAAACCCTCATGTTGATTTTGAAGCAAATGAATTAGGCAAACTGGATGTTAAGAGGGCAGTTGGAACTTCTGGTATGCTTACTGTCGTGAAGGACCTCGGTCTTCGTGATTTTTTTAGTGGACAAGTACCCCTTGTTTCAGGTGAACTTGGGGAGGACTTTACCTACTATTTAGTCTCCTCTGAACAAATACCATCTTCCGTTGGGGTAGGTGTTTTGGTTAATCCGGATGATACTATTTTGGCAGCAGGAGGATTTATTTTTCAGTTAATGCCAGGTACACAAGATGAAACAATCACGAAAATAGAAGAACGGCTTAAAACAATCGCTCCTATTTCCAAACTAATTCAACAAGGATTATCACCTGAGGAAATTTTAGGAGAGCTCTTTGGAGAGGATGAAATAAAAGTTTTAGAAAAAATGCCAGTCCATTTTGAATGTACCTGTTCGAAAGAACGATTCGGAGATGCAATTATTAGTCTAGGCAGTGCCGAAATCGAGGATATGATTGAACAAGATGGTATGGCTGAAGCTCATTGCCATTTCTGTAATGAGAAATATCATTTTTCAAAAGCAGAATTGGAAGTCTTGAAGCAGGAAGCAAAATAAAATGGATTATGGGGGAGGAAAAGTTGAGGAGACAGCAACTTTGGCTTATCATTGCAGGTCTCATTTTGCTTAATTGCCTGACAGTGGTTTTTTTTCTATCCAAGGCTAAAGGGGCAAGCAGCCCAACTTTGGATGAAGAGGTAGCATCCATAGGGGGAAACTCTATTTCAAGGCAGGAATGGCTAAATGAATTAGAAGCAAGATATGGTAAAGACGTTTTAAAAGACATGATTGATCAAAAGGTCATAAAAGAAATGGCCGAAAAGTATAAAATTGATGTTTCGGATCAAGATGTGGATCGGGAATTCCGGTTGATTCAAACGACGTATGGATCCTCAAGCCAAAATAAGCTGGTTGACGAAAAGAAGTGGAAGGAACAAATTAAAAGCAACTTGCTTCTTGAAGATATTTTAACAAAGGATGTCATCGTTTCAAATCAAGAAATGGAAAAATACTATCAAGAAAATAAAAGTATGTTTGATATCCCAACTGCTTATCATTTATCCCATATTATTGTTAAAACAAAGAAAGAAGCTCTGAAAACAGTCAAGGAATTATCCCAAGGTTCCAGTTTTTCTGCATTAGCAATGGAGCGATCCATCGAGGAATTTTCAGCTAACCAGGGTGGAGATATTGGTTATATTACTTTGGACGATGAACAGTACCCAAAAAAATATATCCAAGCCGCTAAGAAGTTAAAGAAGGGAAAATGGAGTGGGCCAATTAAAGTGGATCAAGGATATGCGATCATTAAACATCAAGGGATTATCCAAGGAAAAAAATACTCCTATAAAGAAGTAAAGGATTCCATTCGCCGGATAGTCGCAATGGAACAAATGAAGATACCTGCCACAGCACGGAATTTTTGGGATGAAGCAAAGGTTGATTGGTTTTACGGAGATAAGGAAACTGAATAAGCAGAGGAGCACAGAGATATTTTCTGTGCTTCTCATCATATTTAAGAATTTTTTTTGAAAATAGGCAAAATAATTGACAAGATAGGCGAATAGCTGGTAAATTCTATACAATACCAATAAAAATACTCGGAATAGAGGTGGCCAATAATGGCGCGTGTTACAAATTCAGTGACCGAATTAATCGGCCAAACACCAATCGTTCGATTAAACAGATTAGTAGATGAGAATTGTGCAGAGGTTTATTTGAAACTTGAGTATTTTAATCCCGGCAGTAGTGTGAAGGATCGGATTGCCTTAGCAATGATTGAGGCAGCTGAAGAAAGTGGAGTCATTAAACCTGGTGACACGATCATAGAGCCTACAAGTGGAAATACAGGTATTGGACTTGCAATGGTGGCAGCAGCAAAAGGCTATAAAGCCGTTTTTGTTATGCCAGAGACAATGAGCTTAGAAAGAAGAAATCTTCTCCGTGCATATGGAGCTGAGCTTGTTTTAACGCCTGGTGCAGAAGGGATGAAAGGGGCTATCGCAAAAGCGGAAGAGCTTGTAAAGGAGCATGGATACTTCCTTCCTCAACAATTTCAAAATAAAGCAAATCCAGAGGTTCATAAACGGACAACTGGGAAAGAAATTGCCGAACAAATGGAAGAGTTAGATGCTTTTGTTTCCGGAATTGGAACGGGAGGAACGATTACAGGTGCTGGAAGCGTTCTTCGCGAAAAGTTCTCCAATATTAAAATATACGCGGTTGAGCCTAAAGATTCACCAGTATTATCAGGAGGCAAACCTGGTCCACATAAAATTCAAGGCCTAGGCGCCGGTTTTGTACCAGATATTCTAGATACAAATGTTTATGATGAAGTGATTCAAGTTGAGGCTGATGCTGCATTTGAATATGCACGACGCGCGGCAAAAGAAGAAGGAATTCTTGGTGGAATTTCAGCAGGGGCTGCCATTTACGCTGCAATTCAAGTTGCCAAAGAACTTGGAAAAGGGAAAAAGGTACTTGCGATTATTCCAGATAACGGAGAACGTTATTTAAGCACAATGCTTTATCAATATGATGCTGAATAAGAGGGAGAAAAGACGTTAGCTTAAGCTGATGTCTTTTTTCGATTCGATTCTTTAGGTGAACCAAGCTTGGGATTCATGTATGATAAAATGTATATGATAAGAATGAATGAACAGTAATGGAGGAAATACAGCATGGGAAATATGATTAAATGTGGTCCATACACATTAGATTATGATAAAAAATCGCTTGTAATGGGAATTTTAAATGTTACTCCAGATTCATTTTCAGACGGCGGGAAATTTAATAACCTCGATAAAGCTATTGAACATGCAAAAGAAATGGTGGAAAATGGAGCGGATATTATTGATATTGGGGGAGAATCAACTCGCCCAGGACACACCCCCCTTACTTTAGAGGAAGAATTAGAACGGGTAATACCTGCGGTTAAAGCGATTTCGGAACACGTTCAAGTTCCTATTTCGGTGGATACGTTCAAGGCAGAAGTAGCAAAACAATCCATTGAAGCAGGTGCTCATATTATTAATGATATTTGGGCCGCGAAAGCCGATGATCAAATGGCGAAAGTTGCAGCTGATTACAATGTACCCATTATCCTCATGCATAATCGTCCAGAACCTAACTATCAGAATTTTACAAGGGATGTTTTGAATGATTTATACGAAAGTATTTTGATGGTCAAAAATGCCGGAGTGAAGGATGAAAATATCATCCTGGATCCAGGCATTGGTTTTGGGAAGAATTATCTGTATGATCTTGAAATGATGCAAAACCTTGATAAACTAGTAGCAACCGGATATCCTGTTCTTTTGGCTACTTCTCGAAAAAGAATGATTGGAAATGCCCTTGATTTACCTGTTAACGAAAGAGTAGAAGGAACTGGTGCGACTGTTTGTTTCGGCATTCAAAAAGGTTGTCAAATAGTCAGGGTTCACGATGTAAAAGAGATAAGCCGAATGGCTAAAATGATGGATGCCTTAATGGGTAAAGGTGAACAGCATGGATAAAATTTACGTTAATAAAATGGAGTTTTACGGATATCATGGTGTGTTTCCAGAAGAAACCCGCCTTGGTCAGCGGTTTGTTGTCGATTTAATTGTATCGGTTAATTTGAAAAAAGCCGGTGAGACTGATAATCTGGAATATTCAGTCAACTATGGTGAACTTTATCAAATTTGCAAGGAAATTGTGGAAGGGAAACCATTTCAATTAATTGAAGCAGTTGCAGAAGCCATTGCAAAAGAAACATTGGCAAAATCATCATTAATTTCCGTGGTTACTGTAAAAGTTATTAAACCAGATCCGCCCATCCCAGGACATTATCAATCTGTTGCCGTGGAAATTACAAGGAGTAGATAATGATGGAAAACGTAGCATATCTTTCACTTGGATCTAATATGGGAAACCGTTATAATCATTTAACAGAAGCGATACAAATTTTAAGTACGTATCCCGAAATACAATTAGTAGATTATTCCTCTATTTATGAAACAGATCCTGTCGGTTATGAAGACCAAGATCTATTTTTAAATATGGTAATCAAGATTAAGACTAAATGGAGCGCTGAACAATTATTAGAAATCTGTTTAAAGACAGAATTAGAACTTGGGAGAAAAAGGGAAATTAGATGGGGGCCTCGAACGGTAGATCTTGACATCCTCCTTTATAACCAAGACAATATTAAAACAGAAAAGCTTATTGTGCCACACCCTAGAATGCTAGAAAGAGCTTTTGTGATGACCCCTCTATTAGAAATCTGTCAGAGTGGTGAGATTCCGGGTATAAAATTACCCATTGATCAATTACCAAATAATGAAGGAGTCCGAATATGGAAGCGGAAAAGTGGGGAAGACGTATTCGAGCCTATCGAAAGCTAAAGGGATACACACAAGAAGGCTTTGCAAAGGAACTAGGTATTTCCGTATCTATTTTAGGTGAGATCGAAAGAGGAAACCGTCTCCCATCAGGTGACTTACCTAGAAAAATAGCGCAATCTTTAAAAATAAGTTTAGAGGAATTAACACCGCCCATTGAATAATATTTTAAACACCACAAAGGAATGGAGGTATTTTTCATGTTGAAAATTGGTGACATTACCATGAAAAATCCAGTCGTTTTAGCTCCTATGGCCGGTGTATGCAACTCAGCCTTTCGCTTAACAGTAAAAGAGTTTGGTGCTGGTTTAGTATGTGCAGAAATGGTCAGTGATAAAGGAATCGTTTATAAAAACGAAAAAACGATGAATATGTTATATATTGATGAGGCAGAAAAGCCTCTAAGCCTGCAAATTTTTGGAGGCGAAAAAGAAACACTAGTAGAAGCAGCAAAATTTGTGGATCAACATACGAATGCGGATATTATTGATATCAATATGGGATGTCCAGTTCCAAAAATTACGAAATCAGATGCAGGAGCGAAATGGCTTCTTGATCCAGAAAAAATTTATGAAATGGTTGCAGCTGTTGTGGATGTGGTTGAAAAGCCTGTAACCGTAAAAATGCGCAAGGGCTGGGATGAAGAGCATGTTTATGCCGTCCAAAATGCGCAGGCAGTTGAACGAGCAGGAGGAAAAGCTGTTACTCTTCATGGACGTACTAGAGTTCAAATGTACCAAGGGAAAGCAAACTGGGATATCATTCGCGAAGTAAAACAGTCTGTTAACATCCCGGTTATCGGAAATGGCGATGTTCAAACACCACAGGATGCCAAGAGAATGCTTGAGGAAACCGGCTGTGATGGTGTTATGATTGGAAGAGCAGCCCTCGGAAATCCTTGGATGATTTATCGAACTGTCCAATTTCTTGAAACAGGAAAGCTATTAGGGGAGCCATCTGTTCGTGAAAAAATTGATGTATGTCTTTTACACTTAGATAGATTGATTGCGATTAAAAATGAGGATATAGGTGTTAGAGAAATGCGAAAGCATGCAGCATGGTATCTAAAAGGAATTCGCGGTAATGCAAAGGTTAGAAATGCAATTAACGAGTGTAATACAAGAAATGAATTAGTATCCTTATTAAATGAGCTAGTTTATGAGGCAGAAATGCAGGATTTAACACAAGTAATTTGACATTTTTCGCCTAATTTTCTATAATTCTTTTGTTTAATCTCTAATCTGCTAGTGTATAAACTGGCAGTTTTTCTTTATTTCCTACTTTTTTAATGTCTGAATTCATAACTTTGTGTAAAATAATAAAA
>DATFAH010000104.1:0-2143 GCA_035254805.1 Caryophanales bacterium
ACTCGAGAAACACCATAACCTAAAATATCATGATAAACGAGCACTTGCCCATCTACATCAAGTCCTGCACCAATCCCAATGACAGGAATGGTTATCGATTTTGCAATTTCCTGTGCAAGTTGTTTTGGAACACATTCCAAAACGAGGGCAAACGCTCCAGCTTTTTCGCATTTTTTAGCATCTTCCAGAAGTTTCCGCGCTGCCTCTCGATCTTTTCCTTGTACTTTATACCCTCCAAGAACCCCTACCGATTGGGGTGTTAAACCTAAATGGGCACAAACAGGAATACCGGCACTCGTTAGTGCTGCAATACTATCAAGTACATCATCAGCACCTTCGATTTTCACCGCATGTGCACCCGTTTGTTGAATAATCCTGCCCGCATTTATCAATGTATCCTTAATAGATAAATGATAGGTTAAAAAAGGCATATCTACGACAATAAATGTATCTTTTGCACCGCGTTTAACGGCTTTTGTATGGTGGATCATGTCCTCAAGTGTTACTGGAATCGTTGAATCATAGCCAAGGACAACCATTCCTAAGGAGTCCCCTACTAAAATGATATCAACTACCCCTTCCTCCGCCTGTTTAGCTGATGGGTAATCGTAGGCAGTTAACATTACTATTTTTTCTTTACTTTCTTTCATTTTCAAAAAATCGACCGTTTGCTTCATCCTTTTCCCTCCTACTTGTAATAGAGAAGAGGTGATAAAACGTCCAATGAGCAAATAAAAAGGATCCTACTTTAAGGCAGAGGATCCCGTTACTCTTTTACTCGTTTCATCCCTCTGTCCCGGTCCGTCCAACGGATCTAGGCAGATACTTGTTAAATTAATATGACTGTTTTACTAGGTGCAGCTCTTTATGATACCGCCCAATTGCATTATAGCAAATATTTAGCCTGTTTCTCAAGCAAGTTCTATATCTGCAGAATAGACTTGATGAATTTTTCCTTCACTATCCTGTATTCTCAAAACCCCATCATCTGTAATTCCTAATGCTTTGCCTTCAATCGTTTTAGTTAGTGTTCTTGCTTTCAACTGTTTTCCGATGCTTGTTGCATAGCTTTCCCAAAGGAGCTTAATCGGTAAAAATCCTTCAGCTAGATAGAGCAAATACATTTTTTCAAACTGAGTAAAAATACTTTTTATTAAAGAAGCACGTGAAATTTCCGAACCTTTTTCAATCATGATGGAAGTAGCTGTATTTTGTAAATCTAGCGGAAAATCAGTTATCCGTTGATTAACATTAATGCCAATGCCGATAATAATAGAATGTATTCGATCAGATTCAGCTTGAAGTTCTGTTAAAATACCTGTAATTTTTTTTCCGTTGATTAAAATATCATTGGGCCATTTGATTTCCGGATGTAGTTCTGTCAAATCTTCAATTGCTTGGACAACAGAAACTGCAGTTAAAAGGGTAAGCTGTGGAGCTTTTTGAAGTGGAATATTAGGTCTAAGGATAAGGCTCATCCAAATACCAGTATATTTTGGCGAATGCCATGAACGTTCCATTCTCCCTCTGCCTGATATTTGTTCTTCCGCAATCACTACAGTTCCTTCTGGTACGTCCTCATTTGCAAGCTGATGGGCAATCTTTTGAGTTGACTCGACACGATCTTCATAATGGATATTTTTTCCGATAAAATTCGTTTTAAGACCTAAACGGATCTCATCAGCCGTTATTCTCTCAGGTGTCTTTACAATTCGATACCCTTTTCTCCTTACAGCTTCTAATTGGAAGCCTTCTTTACGGAGCTCCTCCATATGCTTCCATACAGCTGTTCTGGAACAGCCGATTAAATCAGCTAGAGTCTGCCCTGAAAGATAGTTCCCACCTGCATTTGTGAAGGCATCCAGCAATTCTTTTCTTATATCTGATTGCACTTCATCAGCCACTCCTTTAAATTCATCTTTTTGTTCTCCACTTCACCATCTAAAATGGCTCGTTCAATTTTTAAAAGCATTTCTTTTACCCATGGTCCGCCTTTTTGATCGAACCAATTCATTAAATCGCGTCCTGTAATATCCATATCTGCGCGATCTTTGATGGGGAGCATTTGATACATTTTATTATATTTATTTAAAGATTCAGGATCATTACTTCCAATTATTTGCAGGTAGACCTTTTCGACTGA
>DATFAH010000105.1:0-2031 GCA_035254805.1 Caryophanales bacterium
TGGTGGGAAGATTTTTAGATTAAATCACATTCAGCTTCCATTCTTTTGTCCTTTTATCATAAACCATTTTCGCATGACAATTTTTATGAGAGATTTGTTCGTACTCTTCATACATATCATCCATATTAGCAAAGTCACCAATAACCCAAATAGGAATTTCAATCCGGCCTCGCTGGAGTTCCGTGTCCCTTAATGAAATACAAATACCTTCTTTTATAAAAGGGGTTAAGGATAATAAGATTTCTTTATTTACAGCTGGGTATGACCTCTTTTTTCGAAGGCCTAGAATCGATTTTTCCAATTTAATTTTTCCTAATTTTTCAGTAATGGCTTCGCTAAGAAGGTGAAAAAAATCCTTGAAACTTCGATAATAAACTTTATTAAACCAGCCATCATCATGTGCCAAATATACAAATCGATTCCCTAGCTTCGGAAAAAATGGTGCTTTTAAATGCTGTTTTAAATGTCCAAGGTATAATAATTCCGCAATTTCTTGGCCGGTAAGTTCATTTAATCCTTCTTCTTCAACAAAATCAATCCAACAAAAGTCATTATAGGCATATACATCTTTTGCGGCTAATTTCCTTATCCTTGTATCGGGACAATATTCAAGCTGTGTATGCATATTAAATTCGGTATCCTCAAACCGATGCTGTAATAACAGCAAATGATTCAATGATCCTGAAAATGCTGCAGCAAATTCACTGAATTCGATGCCATAGGACATCACATACTGCTCTGTTTGATTTAAATGAACGTAAATGAGATCCCGTTCGTCTTGATGATGCTTTTTCAAAGCAAACTCCCCCGATCAAGGAAATAATAAGAAATCGTCTAGTGCCCCTACAATTCATTTTTCGTTGGCAGTAAGACATTCTTTGGATCTATAGCACAACCCGCTGAGCTAATAGTAAGATAAAAAGACAGCTTCACGTGAAACTGTCGCCGTAGTTCTTTATTATTTTATCAAAAAATAGGAAAAATAGCTTATTTCATTTCGTTTACAAATTCATTAAATTCACTAGTTATTTTGTACAAGTTTACGCATAAATTTATAAGGACAAAATTAGCTTTTTATATAAAACTGTTATAAACTAAACAAGATAATTTAAAAAATGTGAAGGTGAACCATGTCAGATTTTATCTATTCAATTTTAATGATGTTATCGTCTTTAGGTTATTTAGGTGTTGCTTTAGGACTCATGATTGAAATTATTCCAAGTGAAATTGTTTTAGGGTATGCAGGATTTATGATTTCTAAAGGTATTTTAAACTATCCAATGGCCATTATTGCTGGTACCATTGGCGGCACCATCGCTCAATTATTTCTATATTGGGCAGGATACTATGGCGGTCGTCCGTTTTTAGAGAAATACGGGAAATATGTTTTCATTAAGAAAAAACAAATTGATGTATCCGAACAATGGTTCCAAAAATACGGTGCCGGTGTGATCTTCTTTGCCCGGTTTATCCCCGTTGTAAGGCATGCAATCTCCATTCCTGCCGGGATTGTCAAAATGTCAGCCACCAAGTTTACACTCTATACGGTTGCAGCAATCATCCCTTGGACCATTTTATTCCTTTATTTAGGACATGTTCTAGGTTCAAATTGGACTCATGTCAAAGATTATGCCCATCAATACATGACTCCAATCATCATTGGAGCAGTGGTCTTGGCATTAAGTTATTTTTGGATTAAAAGAAAGAAATAGCATGCATTTCGCGTGCTATTTCTTTTTTATTACTTTAGAGAAACAACCAGCATCGCACCATTTTAATCATTTTAATTCGCTTGAAAACTTCTTCTTTGCCCAAGAATCCATTTTTTTCACATGCTTTTTACCAATCGTAAAGCCATAAAGGATCAATAGGACAATGATAATGGTAAATAGGTCAACTTTCTTCATCACAATAAAATTAATGATCCCCATCGTTACTTGAGGAATGACTCCCGTTATGGCAAAAAGAATAGTCGCCACTTTAAACCAAAAATCCGATTTTAATCGATATCTAGCATAAAGCAAGAAAAAC
>DATFAH010000106.1:0-5781 GCA_035254805.1 Caryophanales bacterium
GTTTTTCTCTGACGTGTACGTTCAGAAATTGGATCTGGAAGCGGTATCGCAGATAATAGTGACTGAGTATAAGGATGTAATGGATTTCTATATAATTCTTCTGCTGGTGCAAGCTCGACCATTTTACCGAAATACATAACACCAATTCGATCACTTATATATTTGACCATGGAAAGGTCATGTGCAATGAAAAGGTATGTTAATCCTTTTTCCTTTTGTAAATGCTTCATTAAGTTAACAACTTGTGCTTGAATAGATACGTCAAGTGCAGAGATCGGTTCATCGGCAATGATAAATTCCGGTTGCACTGCAAGTGCACGTGCGATTCCAATACGTTGCCGCTGACCACCAGAAAACTCGTGTGGATAACGATTCGCATGCTCACGGTTTAATCCAACTGTTTCTAGTAGGTCATACACCTGTTGCATACGCTCTTCTTTTGTAGAAGCAAGACCGTGTATATCTGATCCCTCTGCGATAATATCAGCAACAGTCATACGTGGGTTTAAGGATGCATAAGGATCTTGGAAAATCATTTGCATTTTTCTTTTTAAATCCTTGGCTTCCTTTCCTGATTTTTTACCTTGTACATCCTTATTATTAAACAATACTTGTCCGCCTGTTGCTTGATAAAGACCAATAATGGCACGACCTGTAGTGGACTTACCACAACCTGACTCACCTACAAGGCCTAGTGTTTCACCTTTTAATATATCAAATGAAATCCCATCCACCGCTTTAACTACTTGGCCTTTTCCAACATTAAAATATTGTTTTAAATTTTTTATTTCAATTAATTTTTCTGTCATTTTCATTCACCCTCCTTGGAGAGAACTGGCTTAGAATAATTTGAGGAGAGTTTTTTTATTCTCTTTTGAACCGCTTCTGGTGGTTCAACTTTCGGTGAATCTGGATGAAGTAGCCATGTAGATGCATAATGAGTATCTGAAATTTTGAACAATGGTGGTTCTTGTTCAAAATCAATTTTCATTGCATAAGGATTTCTTGGGGCAAAAGCATCCCCTTTAGGCGGATTAGTCAAATCTGGCGGTGAACCTGGGATTGCTGTTAATTCAACTTTTTCATCGCTATCTAGGCTTGGCATCGATGCCAACAAGCCCCATGTATATGGATGACGTGGATCATAGAAAATTTCATCAACAGTTCCAGTTTCAATAATCTTACCCGCGTACATTACTGCTACACGATCTGCAACATTTGCCACAACACCTAAATCGTGTGTAATAAAGATAATGGATGTCCCCATTTTCTTTTGAATATCCTTCATTAATTCTAAAATTTGCGCTTGAATCGTTACATCCAATGCAGTAGTTGGCTCGTCAGCAATAAGCAACTTAGGGTTAGAGGCAAGAGCAACAGCAATCATCGCACGCTGTCTCATACCGCCGGAAAACTCATGCGGATATTGTTTTACACGCTTTTCTGGCATTGGAATACCTACAAGACGTAATAATTCGATTGCCCGCTCGTTTGCAGCTGATCTTTCAACTTTTAAATGCTTTATCAAAACTTCAGTAATTTGATGTCCAATCCTCATGGTTGGATTCAACGAGGTCATTGGATCTTGGAAAATCATCCCGATATCTTTACCGCGAATGTGTTCCATATCTTTATCTGATTTTTTAGTAATATCGTAACCATCAAACATAATTTGGCCATTTTTTATCATCCCAGGTGGCTGTGGAATTAAACGCATAATCGTTTGTGCTGTCACACTTTTACCAGAGCCTGATTCACCAACGATGGCTAATGTTTCACCTTTATTTAAGTGGAAACTTACGTCCCGGACAGCCTGTACTTCTCCACCATATGTTTTAAAATGAACTTGTAAATTTTTCACATCAAGTATTTTTTCCATGTCCTCACCCCTTACTTACGCAATCTTGGATCTAGAGCATCACGCATTCCATCGCCAACTACGTTAAATGCAAAAATCGTCAAACAAATAAAGGTAGCTGGAAAGAATAGACGCCAAGGATAATACTGTAATGCTTGTACTCCATCAGATGCCATTGTTCCCCAACTTGCTAATGGTGCGGGTACACCAAGACCTAGATAACTTAAAAAGGCTTCAGTAAAAATAGCTGATGGGATTGTTAATGTCATTGTAACCAAAATAGGTCCCATCGCATTTGGAATAAGATGTCTTGCCATAATTCTTGAAGTCTTAGCACCCAAAGTTTGAGCAGCCAAAACGTATTCTTGGTTTTTTAATCCCAATACTTCCCCACGAACAATTCGAGACATGTTAATCCATCCCGTTATTGTCATCGCAAGAATCATTGTTCCGAGTCCTTGATCTAAAATAACCATTAATAAGATAACTAATAGAAGGTAAGGAACACCCCATAAAATATCGGCAATACGCATCATAATATCATCTGTCTTACCGCCGCGATATCCAGCAATACCGCCCCAAAGTACTCCGATGAATAAATCAATAAGAGCTGCAGCTAATCCGATAAATAAGGAAATACGAGCCCCATACCATACACGGGTAAACAGGTCACGGCCAAGTTCATCTGTACCAAACCAATGTGTACCTGAAGGTGGTTTATTTGTATTCATGTAATCATTCGAACGATAATCAAATTTCGTCATATGTGGACCAAAAATAGCAAAAAGCACTAAAATCACTAATAATACTAATCCAAACATGGCTAAATGATTTTTACGAAAACGCATGAATACATCCTTCCAGAAAGAAAGGCTGGGCTTTGATATTCTTTCTGCTTCACCATGGTCTGCTGCCGCTGGTTGAAACATTTCTTTAGGAATTTGTTGCATGGTTACTCTCCTTTCTTACCACCGGCTAACTTAATTCGTGGATCAATAAAGCCGTATGCAATATCAACTAAAAGTACGCTAGTTAGTAAGATAATACTATAGAATACTGTTACACCCATAATTACGGTATAGTCACGGTTTGAAATACTTAATACAAAGTGGCTTCCTAGTCCAGGAATACCAAAGATTTTTTCGATAATAAAGCTTCCTGTTAAAATTCCAGCGGATAATGGACCGAGGTAAGTAACAACAGGTAACAATGCATTTCGAACCGCATGTTTCACAGTAATAACTAATTGTGAAAGCCCTTTTGCTTTAGCAGTTCGAATGTAATCGTTCGCTAAAACCTCAAGCATGCTTGACCTGGTCAACCTTGCTATAAATGCCATCGGAGTGGCACCTAAGGCAAGAGCAGGTAAAATAGTGTGTGCAAATGATTCCCATCTTGCAACTGGAAGCCAATGTAGTTTAATTGCGAAAATGTACTGTAATAGAGAAGCCATGATAAAGCTTGGGACCGAAATTCCCAGAACTGCAATGACCATAGCGGTGTAGTCTTTCCATTTGTTGTGGTTTAATGCAGCAATGATTCCTAATAAAATACCAAATACTACTGCAAATATTAATGCTTCCATTCCAAGGTAAAACGATACTGGGAAACCATTATTAATCATATCATTAACAGTTTGTCCCTTATATTTAAATGAAGGACCAAAATCCCATCTTGCAACAGATCCAAGATAATCAGCATATTGACTGTACCAAGGGCGATCTAATCCATAATATTCATTAAGATTTTTTTCAATTTCGGGTGGGAGCTTTTTCTCACCAGAGAATGGCCCTCCCGGTGCTGCTCTCATTAAAAAGAAGGTAGCTGTAATAATTAAAAATAGTGAGAACAAAATATATAGCAATCGCTTGCCTATATATTTCAGCATATTGGAAACACCTCCATTATTTCACAAAACCTTTTATCGCAAAATGAAGGTATATGGTAAAAGTGCCCATATACCTTCAAATGATTCACCAATTATTCAAAGTGTGCCCACTTAAATTGAACATCTCCAAGGCCAGATACTTCAACATCTTTTAGGTTGTCTTTTTGAACCCAAGTGTTTGTGTAGAAGTAAATTGGTGCAATTGGCATTTCATCCATTAAAATTTTCTCAGCATCTTTTAACATTTCAAGACGCTTCTTGCTGTCAGATTCTTTTTGGGAATCAATTAACAATTGTTTGTATTCTGGATTTTCCCAGTTTGTGTCATTGTTACCGCCTTTTTTGTCACGGTACAATTCAAGGAAGTTGATTGGATCGTTGAAGTCACCTAACCAGCCCATACGTCCGATTTGGAAGTCGCCAGAATGAAGTTTATCAATGTAAACTGCCCACTCAGCGTTATCTAATTTCACGTCAACGCCTAAATTCTTCTTCCACATATCTTGGATTGCTTGAGCAATCTTAGCATGTGCATCGTTTGTGTTGTAAGACAATGTTACAGTTGGAAGAGATTTTAAGTTAAGCTCTTCAAGACCTTTTTTCAAGTATTCTTTTGCTTTTTCAACATCATTGTCTTTCCAGTAGCCTTCTTTGTTTTCCTTGAACATGGATGGAGGAACAGCAGCCATAGCTGGAATTTGTCCACCTTGAGCAATATTTTCTACAATTGCCTTACGGTCAATTGCATAAGCAAATGCTTTACGGATATTTACGTTATTGAATGGAGCTTTTTCAGTATTAAATTTGTACCAGTAAGTACCAGCAATTGGGTTAACGTGTAATTTACCTTCGGATTTTAATTGTGGTAGAGCATCAGTTGGAAGCTGACCAGTTGGCATTCCAGCCCAATCTAATTCACCATTATTAAACATTGAAAGTTCAGTGTTATCATCGTTTACCATAGACATGGTGATTTTTGTTAAAGATACAGTTTTGTTATCCCAGTAATCGGCATTCTTTTCAAGGACAACTTCACTGTTATGTTCCCATGAAGTCATCTTGAAAGGTCCGTTTGAAGTATAGTCAGCACCAGCATTTTTGTACCAGTCTGGCTTAGCTTCAGCAATTTTGCTGTTAACTGGATAGTAAGTATAGAATGCAGTTAATTCTAAGAAATAAGGTGTTGGGTTTTCAAGCGTAACTTCTAAAGTTTTGTCATCGATAGCTTTCACGCCAACATCTTCCATTTTCCCTTTACCTTCATTAAATGCTTGACCGCCTTTGATGTAGTAAAGTTGGTAAGCATATTGTGATTCGTTCTTTGGATCAAGAGCCCATTTCCAAGCATATTCAAAGTCTTTTGCAATTACAGGATCTCCATTTGTCCATTTTGCATCACGTAATGTAAATGTGTACTTTGTTAAATCATCAGAAACTTTGTACTCTTTTGCCGCACCCATTTCAGGCTTACCTTTATGAATAGATGTTAAGCCTTCAAAAGTTTGGCGTAAAATTGTTCCAGAAGTTGAGTCATTTGCTAACCCTGGATGTAAAGAGAATGGTTCTGTCTTGATATTTACGTGTAATTCTTGTGGTACGTTAGACTTCTTGCCTTCTTTTTTGCTTGCGTTATCATCTTTCTTTGGTGTACCGCAAGCTGCTAGTATAACGCTAAGTACTAACATAAGGCTGACTAAAAGTAAACCTTTCTTTTTCAATGGATTTCCCCCTTATAAAATATTTTTTCAACAGTTTTGCGAAATAACGCAAAACTTTTGTTGATATAGTTAATGTGTATTACTACACAGAAAGCAAAAAAGCTAAATAATGTAGTCAATCTGACTAGTCAGACTTTTTGCTCATATCGTAATTATATACGGTAATAGTATACTTGAAAAGGATTTTTTTTATGATATTTTCATTTATTCTGAATTTCTTTTCGATTTGAATTGTTTTAATATTTCGTATTTCAATAGAATTTTATAGTGTTTTTCGATAATTGTAAATAAAAAAATCCCTTAAGATATGAAAACTG
>DATFAH010000107.1:0-12850 GCA_035254805.1 Caryophanales bacterium
AATACAAAAAGAAAACAGCATGAAATACAGGTGCTGTTTTCTCTACACTATTTATTCTGTAGGTGGTAGCATCGTTAAGGCTACGCGTCCTTTATTCATGTCTACGGAATCTACCCAGACGGTGACGATATCTCCAACAGACACGACATCAAGTGGATGTTTTACAAATTGTCTTCTTAATTTGGAAATATGAACAAGTCCATCTTGTTTTACACCGATATCGACAAACGCCCCAAAATCGACTACATTTCTGACGGTACCTTGAAGCTCCATTCCCAGTTTTAGATCTTCTAATTTTAAAACATCTTTTTTCAATAGTGGCTGAGGTAAATCATCGCGAGGATCCCTTTCAGGTCTAACGAGTGCTTCAATAATGTCTTTTAATGTTAATTCCCCGATTGACAGTTCTTCAGAAATCTTTTTAAATTCTAATTGATTTAAGGCATCCTTTAATTGGTCTGTTCCTAAATCATCTGATGTAAACCCTAAATTGGATAGTAGTTTTTTTACTTCCGAATAATGTTCAGGGTGTATCCCTGTTTGATCAAGTGGTTCCTTTCCATCCAATACGCGTAAAAATCCAATTGATTGTTCATAGGTCTTTGCACCAAGACGCGGAACTTTTTTAAGCTGTACCCGACTTATAAATCGGCCCTCTTCTTCACGCATCTTGACCACATTATTTGCAGCTGTTTTTGTAAGTCCAGCAACATATTGAAGGAGGGATGCAGAAGCTGTGTTTACATTCACTCCTACCTGGTTAACAGCTGTTTCAACGACAAAATGTAGGGATTCAGATAAACGTTTTTGGGTAACATCATGTTGATATTGACCAACGCCAACTGATTTAGGATCAATTTTTACTAATTCAGCAAGTGGATCCTGGAGCCTGCGTGCAATCGAAACAGCACTTCTTTCTTCGACTTGGAAGTTAGGGAATTCCTCCCTGGCAATGTCAGAAGCAGAATAAACACTAGCACCTGCCTCGTTAACAATAATATAAAATACGTCCTGATCTACTTCCTTTAAAATATCGGCGACAAACTGTTCAGATTCCCTTGATGCAGTCCCATTTCCGATTGCCACCATTTCCACATCGTAGTCCTTAAGGATTTTTACAAATTTCTCTTTTGCTTCTTTTGTCTTTGAAACTGGCGGATGCGGATAAATGACATCAATTTTAAGAACTTTTCCCGTATCATCTACAACTGCCAGCTTGCATCCTGTTCGATATGCTGGATCCAGGCCAAGGACTACTTTTCCTTTTAACGGCGGCTGAAGCAGTAAATTCCGGAGATTTTCGGAAAAGATGTGGATTGCTTGCTCTTCTGCCTTTTCTGTTAATTCACCGCGAATCTCCCTCTCAATGGATGGCTGGATCAACCGTTTATAGCCATCTTCAATTGCTTCTAACACCACAGCCGCCGCTGGGCTCGTTTCAGTTTTAATCCATTTTTTCGATAAGTACCCGATAATGACATCTGTATTTGATTTAATAGTAACTCTTAAAACATCTTCCTTTTCGCCACGGTTTAAGGCTAGGATACGATGTGGAACAATTTTACTGACAGGTTCCTCATATTCGTAATACATTTCATAAACTTTTTTATCGTCTTTCTCTTTATCCTTCACTATAGAAATGACTGTGCCAGATTTGAATATTTCTTTTCGGATCCATTTGCGGCTTTCTGCATCATCGGAAACCGATTCTGCGATAATATCTTTTGCACCTGCAATGGCCTCATCAGTCGTTACTACCCCTTTTTCTTCTGATAAAAACTCATTTGCTTTTTCTTCAACATTACCGTTTCTACATAATAGTAGCCACTCGGCAAACGGCTCTAGACCTTTTTCTTTGGCGATTGTTGCTTTTGTCCGCCTTTTTTGTTTATAAGGCCTATACAAATCCTCTACTTCTTGCAGCTTCTCTGCCTTTACAATTTGTTCATTTAGGTCTGCTGTTAATTTTCCTTGTTCATCAATTAATCGAAGAACTTCTTCTTTCCTTTGCTCAAGGTTTTGAACATATTCCCATCGTTCTAAAATATTACGAATTTGGACTTCATCAAGTGCCCCTGTTTGTTCCTTTCGGTATCGTGCAATAAATGGAACGGTGTTGCCTTCATTTAATAATGAAATAACATTATTTACCTGCCTTTGGGATATGGCTAGCTCCGCCGAAATTTTTCCCAAAAGCTGTTTTTGCTTTTCTGCGTTATCAATCACAAAGTAATCCTCCAAATCATTTATATCTATAGAATATATTGTATCAAATCACTGTTGTTTTCATCAAAACTGAATGGAAAATGAAAACAGCCACTATTCCAGTGGCCATTTCCGGATTACATTTTAAATTTCCCCATCATGGTTTGTAGTTTTTTAGCCATGCTAGATTCTATAAAAAAAACAAGCTATTTCAGCTTGCTTCGTCAAGTGCATTTTATATGAGGTTAAGATATGTAAAAAAACGCCCTTTTCAAAAGAGCGTGCTTTTATGTTAGAACTCGATGAGACCAAGGCTTATTTGCAAGGCATCATCCACTTTTTCCATCATTTCGTCATCGAGATGGGTTATTTTATCGGTTAATCGCTGCTTATCAATTGTACGAATTTGTTCTAAAAGAATGACTGAATCTCGTTCAAAACCGTAGCGCTTCGCATCTATTTCAACATGCGTAGGCAACTTCGCCTTTTGAATCTGGGCTGTAATCGCTGCAACAATTACTGTGGGACTAAACCGATTCCCGATGTCGTTTTGGATGACAAGAACTGGACGGACGCCGCCTTGTTCAGAACCAACAACTGGGGATAGGTCCGCAAAATAAACGTCACCGCGCTTCACAATCAAAGGATTACCCTCCGCTTACTAGACGTTCGACTGTATGTTCTGCCTCATATTCTGCTTGAAATGCTTCCGACGCAATGGTTAGATTAATTTTTGACATTTCCATGTAACCACGTCGCATAGTCTCGCGAATTTGTCTCTGTTTTCGTTCGCGTAAATACATTTTTGTCGCTTGGTAAATGAACTCACTACGATTTACATTTTCTTGTTTTACAAAACCATCTAATTCAGTTAAAAGATGTTGCGGTAATTCTACCAAGATTTCCGTAGTTGCGCTAGACTCAGCCACAAACACACACCTCCACCATCACTACACACCATTTTATCTGTACCATATCTTATCATACCATTAATCGTGCCCAATGGATAGACTATAATCACTCCTCAGTATTATAAGCCAATAAAAGGACCTTTTATGCAACATTTCACCACTATATCATAAATATGTTTGTATTTGTTCTTTTACTACATCATAGTCCTAAAGAAGATCATTTTTTATCTCGATAATTTTTCCGTCTTTTTTATAGAGGCGAGGCACTCGAGAGGTGATCAAACACGGAACTTCGTAATTGATAGTGTCTAATTTACGGGCAATATCATTTATTGAATTGAAATGATTACCATTCTTTCCGATTAACGTCACAATCGTTCCAATCGGAAGTTCCTCTGGAAGACGAATCATGCATTGATCCATACAAATTCTCCCAACGATTGACACTCTTTTTCCATTAACAATTACGTCAATACCTTGGAGCTTGCGGATCCAGCCATCAGCATAACCAATTGGAATCGTCCCAATCCATTCTTCACCATTTGCCTCATATGTCGAGCCATAGCCTACTTTATCACCTTTTTTCAGCTTTTTTACATAAACAAGCCGTGAGCACAATGAAAAAGCTTCCTTAAGAGAAATAGAGATTTCTGGTTCCATTTCAATAGATGGGGCTAAACCGTACATGGCAATACCAAGGCGTACAGCATTGAAATACGATTGCGAAAAGCGTAAGGTAGCTGCACTATTGCTAGAGTGAATATATTTCGGCCGTTCTTTCAACACACTAAACAAATCTTGAAACGTTTCCAGCTGTTGCTGAAAATACGCTTGATCAAGTGCATCAGCTGTAGCAAAATGGGTAAAGATTCCTTCCACATAAAAACTTTGGTCTTTTTTCAGCATCTGTTCCATATTTATTAGTTCTTCTTTCGTTCGAATCCCAATTCGGCCCATACCCGTATCCAGCTTTATGTGCACAGGATGTTTTTCGTTCCCATTTAAGAATTCTCTGGCTGTTTTTATCCAGCTTACTTGAAATACCGTGATGGTAATTTGATATCGGACCGCAATTTGTATATCATCAGGGCGGATAGCGCCAAGGACGAGAATGGGAGCTGTTATTCCTTTTTTCCTTAATGCTAAAGCTTCATCTAAAGTTGCTACCGCCAAATAGGATGCTCCTGCATTTAAGGCAGCTTTAGAAACTTGCAAATCTCCATGTCCGTAAGCATTCGCCTTCACAACAGCGATAATGTCAACTTCATCGGGTAAAAGGCTTTTAACCGATGCTACATTTTCCGAGATGCAGTCGAGGTTTATTTCTGCCCATGTATCCCTATAGAAATCTCCTTGTTTCTCCATTTGTCCACTTCCTATTTCCAATTAAAAATTATACATCCCATTACCTTTTACTATTTACGATTATTGAATTAGTTACAGTAATTGTCAATAATAAAAAAGAGACAGAGACATTTCTTGTTCCTATCCCTTTTTGTCATATTCCTATTCAACAATTAGTTTCCCTGTCATATCCGTATGCCCTGTCCCGCACATTACAGAGCAGTAATATTGGAATGTCCCTGTTTTATCAGCCGTAAATTCAGCACTTCCACTTCCCTGAATATTGACATCATACTCAGGAATAGTAATTCCATGTCCACCTTCTTTATTTTCAAAGATGATTTTAACCTTGTCGCCTTTTTTGACGTGAATTTCTTTCTTATCAAATTCAAAATTCTTCGCGGTTACTTTTATCTCCACCACTTTACCATTCGAAGATTTTTCTGTATTTCCACCACATGCACTTAAAATTAACACTAAAGATACAGCTATTAAAAATGCCCATTTCTTCATCATATGAAAGTCACCTCATTCAGTATGTACAATTAAAACATAACACATATTTTCACAGTGTTTAAATAGTTTTCCTCGAAATCGTGCTCAAATATTGGTGAAATTTCACATAATTGTTTCAAAGACGAATGAGAGACGAAAAAAACAAGCAGACTTTTTAATAAGCCTACTTGTTTCTAATATTATTTCACTACATCACCTTGAACAGATCTTGCAACTGATACAAGCTCATCTTTTGTTAAATCTTTTGAAGCAATCATGTAGTCCACACCATCTTGTGTCCATGTGATGGAGTTCTCTGATATCGCTCCAATTGTGAATCCTAAATCAACAGGCTGACCTTCTACATATGTGGAAATGTTGGCTGCAGCTGTTTTCGCTATTACCTTTTCTTGCACTAGCGTAAAGGATTTTTTCCCTTCGTATGTGAGAACAACCCTTTTGCCATCATCAATTTCCACATTTTTTTCTTCGATTAATTTAGTTCCTGAAATTTTGGCTATTGGGTACTTAACCGTAAATTCGCTATCTGTCACCTTTGCCATTGCAGGTAGACCTAATTGGGCACGAGTCATATTTTTCTTCATATCAAAATCTGCTTTATCCAAATGGGCATCAAATTTCACTTTCGTAAACTCCACCGTAACTAATGCATTCCGATCTGGATCCATGACCTTCACGATAGCTGGGGAAAGATCCTTTTTATTTAATTTAATTTCTTGAAATGGAAGCATTTTATTGTTTTGATAGCGAGTTTTTGTTTCAAAAACATAATGATCCTTTGTTGCTGAAAATTTTGCGGTTTTATCTTCAAGAATATCTTTAATCAATGATTCATACAGGTAGGCCTGGCTGCTGTTTTGCGGCCAATCACTTTGAAATTTGAAGCTTTTATTTAAGGCAGGAGTTAACACAAATACTCCTTCATCATTACGCAAGATCATTTGGCTTTGATCTCTTTTTGGATTTTTTAAATCGACACGATAATAACTTGGATCCTTATGCCAAATTTGCACATTGTAAACTTGCTTTTCATTTCCCATTTTCAATGTCATTTTGGCATTTACTTTATAGCTTGTTAAGTCTGAGAGCTTTTCATCCAAATCTTTTGTTACAGCACTTTGTGATTTAGAGCCACAGGCAGCCAAAATCCATACAGCGAGCGACACAACAAGTATCAGCAACAACTTTTTCCTCATACTTTCAACCCCTTCTTATCTCATTTTCATATGATTATGGAGAAGAGAAAGGCAGGGATCAGGCAGTGGAATAAAAACAAATTGTAGCTGGAATTTAAGCGGTGCGAGAAAATTTGCTTTCCAATATTACCATAGCTGACCTTGTCTCTCCTAGTTCCCTATGAATATATGAGACAACCATATAAAATATGTCTAAAAGGGTTGGCAAGCTCATGATTTTTCATTTTCTTCAATGATGACTTGGGCAATGGCGTATTCCTTGCTATGCGAGATGGATAGATGCGCCTGAATTTCGGGTTTATAAATAACAGGTTTCCCAAATGGGTCGTTTCCAATTTCAATATCTAAAAAAGATAATTGTTTGCCGATTCCCGTCCCATTTGCTTTTGAAAAAGCTTCTTTTGCCGCAAACCGGCCGCCAAGAAACTCAACCTTTCTGCGATCAGATAGCTTTTCATATGTTTGTTTTTCATTTTCGGTTAAAATTCGATCAATAAATTTCTTTTGTTTAAAGATTATTTCCTGAATCCTTGACAGCTCGATAATATCAATACCAATTCCTTTGATCATGTTCTAACATCCTTCTATGTATGCATAATAGTGTACAAAATGAGATTTCGGGTTATGCTGGTTAATATGAATATACAGGAGGTCAAAAATGTTTACAAGAACGGAAAGCTTTCGGGAATTTCTACGCTTTTATCCCATTGTTTCATGGATTATCGCTATTCATATCATTTTATATCTTTTTACTGTTTTACCATTCTTCCCAAATTATTGGTTTATGGAAACCTTCGCTGGTGTTAATCTTTACATTATGCAAGGTGAGTATTGGAGGCTGATCACTCCTACTTTTATGCATAGTGGTTTTGCCCATATGCTATTTAATAGTTTTTCGCTTGTTTTGTTTGGCCCAGCGCTGGAACGCATGCTTGGGAAAGGGCGGTTTTTGCTCGTTTATCTTGTTTCTGGATTATTAGCTAATCTTGCTACCCTTCTATTTGAACCTTTAACCTATACCCATGTTGGCTCAAGTGGAGCCATTTTCGGCCTATTTGGCTACTATATTGCCATTATTTTATTCCGCAAAAAATGGCTGTCAGGTGAAAATAAACAAATTATTTTAACCATTTCTGTAATCAGTCTTGTGATGACCTTTCTACAGCCCAATATCAACATCACTGCACACTTATTCGGGCTCTTAGGAGGATTTTTAATCGGGGCAGTTCCTTACTTTAATAAAGGAAACCTTTCGGAGTCGATGAGAGATATGGCGAATTGGGCCGGACGGAACAAGCAAAGCATTTCCAAATATTCTCCTTGGAAAGTGATTGTATGGGGATTGATTATTCTATTTACAATTATTGGCTTTTGGACAAAGGGTTGATGCTCACATCAACCCTTTTTGGTTCGGACTCCATTTCCCTAAATATGTAAAAAAGCAGATCCTAAAGGTCTCCCTTTTCGAATCTGCCTTTTATATCTTAGTGATTAAAGCTTCTAGTTTTACTGCCTGATCCGCGCTTTTCGCTTGTTCTTGGCTTAAATGGAGCTTTTTTACGGCCGCCACCGCGAGAAGAGTCATAATTTCTAGTATCATTTCCTCTTCTGTTGCGATCTTGTGGTTTACGATCGCGCTTTTGTGGAAGTGGCTGCTCCTCTGTCAATTTAACTGGAGTTGTATCTGGTTCTTTTGTTAGCATTTTCAAAACAGCTGCTACTACTGTTGATGGATCATTGTTTTCAAGCAACTCTTGTGCTGCTGATTTATAGTAGTGTAAGTTGTTGGATTCAATTGTTTGCGTAATTTTTTCCACAACAGCTTTTTGCTGACCTTCTAGCGCTTCATCGAGCGTTGGTGCTTTCATTCTGTCCATTTTGCGTCTTGTTGTTTTCTCGACAACAGCAAGGTATGATTTTTCTCTTGGTGTAATGAATGTCATTGCAACACCCGTTTTTCCAGCGCGGCCAGTACGTCCAATGCGGTGTACATAGCTTTCAGGATCTTGTGGAATGTCGAAATTGTATACATGTGTGACACCGGAGATATCAAGTCCACGTGCTGCTACGTCTGTGGCAACAAGAACATCAATGGAACCTTCTTTAAATTTACGAAGAACAGACATACGCTTTGCCTGTGTTAAGTCACCGTGAATTCCTTCAGCAGTATAACCGCGAAGATTAAGAGCTTCTGCTAATTCATCCACACGGCGTTTTGTACGACCAAAAATGATTGCAAGCTCTGGTGATTGAATATCAAGAAGTCTTGTTAACACATCAAATTTATTTTTTTCTTGTACTTCAAGGTAGTATTGCTCAATAGATGGAACGGTCATTTCTTTCATTTTGACACGAACCACTTGTGGGTCCTTCATAAACCGTTCAGCCATTCTTTGAATTGGTCCAGGCATTGTAGCTGAGAATAGCAATGTTTGTCGCTCTGTTGGAATAGCTGCCAAAATGGACTCAATATCTTCGATGAATCCCATGTTTAGCATTTCATCTGCTTCATCAAGGATCGCTGTATGAACTTGATCAAGGCGAAGTGTTTTACGGTTGATATGATCCAAAACACGTCCAGGTGTTCCCACGATAATATGAGGGAATTTTTTTAATGAACGAATTTGACGTCCAATATCCTGCCCACCGTAGATAGGTAAAACGCGGACTCTTTTACCAGAGCCAATTTTATAAAGCTCTTCTGATACTTGAATAGCAAGCTCACGGGTTGGAGCAATAATAATTCCTTGAATCGCATCCACTTTTGTATCGATTTTTTCCACTAACGGAATCCCGAATGCTGCTGTTTTTCCTGTTCCGGTTTGAGCTTGACCGATCAAATCTTTATTTTCTAAGCTCAATGGAATGGTTTCTGCCTGAATTGGTGTAGCTTCCTCAAATCCCATTTTGAGGACAGCTTTCAAAGTAGCCTGACTTAGGCCTAAATCTTGAAACTTTGTCAATGTTTTCATTCTCCTTCATTTGTTTCCAAATTTATTTGCGTGCTGAATTTTTCGATCTTCAAACACCCATAATAAAATGCCTAAAAAGGCAACATCTCTATTTTAGTAAAGTGACTGCCAAGCCTTTTGCGGCGAGACAGAGCCGTTGCAGTTGCCCGTATGCCTAATAGGGAATTTTTACCTTCTCTATCAGCAAAAAAAGACATTCCCCTTTGGAGTATGCCCTTTTATTATTGTACTTTAGACACGTTGATGATAATCATACCATTTATTTTTGCGAATTGCAAATATCATCATAGTATGAATACCAAATTTAACACTGATCAATTGCTAAAAAATCCAACACTTGAGAAAAGAGGGTCAACTTTTCTTCACAGTAGCAAATATGATGTTTTGAATGTTTTATATAGGCTAATTTCTTCTCTTTTGCCCTAATTGTATGATATAAATATTCAGCACTTTTTGGTGGGACAATCCCATCACATTCCCCTTGTGCGATAAATGTTGGCACCAGTATGTTAGATAGATTAGGGCGAATAAATGAAACAAGTCTGCGAAATTGAATAGTTGCGGATAGAGGGGTTTCTTTTATTTTTCTTTTATAGCGTAAAAATAATTCATTATTTACTAAGTTCCCCTGTAAAGTATCCTTAATCATTTCTTTTATATCTGCTGCTAACTGCTTCGGATTAATATAAATGGCTGCCGCACTTAGCAAGATAAGCTTGTCGATTGGATATATTGAAGCAAGGTAGCTCGCAATCAGCCCGCCCATGGAAAAACCAATGATATAGATGACATCGCATGTTTGCATCAAATCTTCCAATTCTACTTGTGCATGCCGAATCCACTGATCATATGTGACCCCTTTTAAAGCAAGGGTTTCACCATGACCAGGTAGAGTTGGAACACGAAATATCCAATCTGTTCGTTCTTGTAAATATTCGACAAGTGGCTCTACTTCATATGGAGCACCTGTAAAGCCGTGTAAGCACAAGCAGCCAATCATATTTATCACCTTTTACTTTTGTAAGGAAGTAACAATTTCCTCCATTTTCATACCCCTTGATGCTTTTACGAGAACAATCGTTGTTTCATCAATATGCTTTTCTAATTCTTGAATAAGGGCTGTTTTATCAGTAAAAACATAAACGTTTTCCGCATCAAGTTTGTTTCGTGCTCCGTTTGCAATCTGTAGTCCCAGCTGCCCATATGTAAATAACAGATCAATTTTTTCTGGATTTAATGCTTCGCCAATTTGCTGGTGATATTGAATTTCTTGTGGCCCTAACTCAAGCATATCGCCAAGGACAAGGACTTTCTTTTCATACCCTTGAAGGTTCGCAACTAATTCGATAGCCGCCAGCATAGAAGTCGGGCTTGCATTATAGGCGTCGTTAATAATTTTACCGCCTATTTTACCCTCAACTAACTCCATCCGCATGTTCGTTAGCTTGACATTGGTAAGGGCTTTATTCATTTCGTCAAATGGAATCAAAAAATGATTTGCTACTAACATCGCTGCTAATGCGTTTAAAATATTATGCGTTCCTAAAACCGGAAGCTCAAAACTTTCAGATGATTGATTCATTTTGAAAGAATTCCCATTCTCATGCTGGGTGATTTCTATTGGAAAAAGATCATTTTGATTACTTCTACCAAAGGTTTTGACTTGTACTTTCCCTATAAGCGGCTGCGTCCGATTCATTAACAGCGGTTCATCCCCATATAAAATAGCAAGCCCATCTTCCTTAAGCCCATCAATAATTTCGAGCTTTGCATCCGCAATACCTTCTCTTGAGCCAAGATCTAGCATATGGGATTCACCGATATTTGTAATTACAACAGCATCAGGGCACGCAAGCTTTGTTAAAAAACTGATTTCGCCCCTGCCGCTCATTCCCATTTCTAAAACAGCTATTTCTGTATCCTCGTCAAGATCCAATATTGTTAATGGAAGACCGATATGATTGTTAAAATTACCTTCTGTTTTTTTGACGTTATATCGAAGGGAAAGCAAGTTTGCTGTCATATCTTTTGTGGTTGTTTTTCCGTTGCTTCCCGTAATTCCAACCACTTTAACGGCTAATTGAGTACGGTACTTTCGCGCTAACTCCTGTAATGCCACTAAACAATCATCTACAATCAAAATAGGCAAATCTAAAGGAGGGTTCAAAACATCCTTTTGCCATAGTGCTGCCGCCGCACCTTTATGGATCGCTTCTTCTACGTGCTTATGCCCGTCTACCCGCTCACCCTGAAAAGGAATAAACAAATTCCCTTTTTCTATTTTTCGAGAATCAATCGTAACCCCTTCTACCATCAGGTCCGCAAATAAAGATAGGTCGTTTTGCACAGAGATCATCTCAGATAACTGCTTTATCGTTCGTTTAATCATTGTGTGCCTCCCCCCGAGAATAAAGCGAGGGCCCCATAAGTGCCTGACCCCTGGTTTGAATCTTGGTGAACTTGGCCAAATATAGTGGTTGAGGGGCCTGGCACTTTGCTTTTGGGACACCCGCTGCTTGATTTAGAAAGTGTACTTTATATGTTGCTTTTCAGCGTGTCTTTCTTTTGCAAGTTCAACAAGGCGCTCAATTAATTTTGGATATTCAATGCCCGTATGCTTCCATAATAGCGGGAACATGCTGACTGGCGTAAAGCCTGGCATGGTATTGACTTCATTAATTAAAGCCTTACCGTCTTTTGTTAGGAAAAAGTCGGCACGGACAAGACCAGAACAGTCTAATGCTTTAAAAGCCTTAAGCGCCATATCCTTAATTAGTTCATATTCTTCGTTTGTGATCTCAGCAGGAATAATGAGACCCGTGTTGCCATCTTCATATTTCGCTGTATAATCATAGAAATCCTTTTTCGGCACAATTTCGCCAGCTACAGAACATTGTGGCTCATCATTGCCAAGAATGGCTACCTCAATTTCACGGGCAACAACGCCCTCTTCAATAATCACTTTACGATCAAATTGGAAGGCCACAACAAATGCCTTCTCTAATTCATCTCTATTCTTACACTTGCTAATCCCCACACTTGAGCCAAGGTTGGCTGGTTTTACAAAGCAAGGGTAACCTAGTTCTGTTTCTACTTTATTATAAATTTCCTCTTTTTCCTTTTCCCATTCACTGCGAATAAAAGCAGCATAGTTGACCTGTGCAAGTCCTGCTTCGGAAAATATATTTTTCATGATCACTTTATCCATACCAGCAGCAGATGCTAGTACTCCATTGCCTACATATGGGAGATTCAACAATTCCAACAGCCCTTGTACGGTTCCATCCTCACCATTTGGACCATGAAGAAGCGGGAAAATCACATCAAGTGGACTGTCTGCTTCAAATAATGTTGGAGCGAATAATAACGTGGAAGACTGATCTGCACTTGAAAATTCAAGTGCCCTCACATGTTCCACCGGTTCAAGTAATTGCGGACCTTTAATCCATTTACCCTCAACTGTTATATAAATAGGATGAATTTCAAACTTTTCTAAATCTAATGCTTTAATTACTGCTAGAGCCGTTTGTAATGATACTTTATGTTCAGCTGATTTACCACCATATAATAATCCAAGTTTTGTTTTCATTGCAAACCTCCATTTTCTCTGTGACTTTTCTTATTTTAACATTTTATAAAAATGAAGTTCATCGTTTATTTTTATTTTATGTATTCTTAGTTTGATTAATAAACGAAAATCTCCCCA
>DATFAH010000108.1:0-4764 GCA_035254805.1 Caryophanales bacterium
GAGTGGTAGTATAATATTTTAAAATATTATCTGCGTATTTTGAGTAATAAGGTTACTGTGATTAGCATAGGTACCATTTCCGTAGTAAGTATAATCTGAAGTTCCATCCCCATGGTTAAAGGTCATGGAATAAGTACCATTTCCACCTGCCCAGCTTAATTTCTCCAGCGCTATATAAAATTGTATTGATATCTGTGATAGTTGCATCAGTTGGAACGGATTCTATTGATGCAGATGCTTCAGATAAAAAGGCAAATGTCATACCCAAAACTAGTAATCAGCCTAATCCTAACTTTTTAATTAAGTTCAATAGTTTCATCTCCAATAGCAATATTTTTTTAAATTGTATAGGCCTATCAATTTTTTCAAACTTTTCCATAAAATTTGAAAAACTCAATAATTTCACAAAAAAATTCCGAAAAAATAAAATTTTGATAATCAAAGTCAAATTTTAGTTGAGTATAATAGAATTCGCATAAATAAATATTAAAGTAATATTATCCATTTTTATGTAGGATGCTTGAAGCCGTTTTCTTTGCTAAAATTGAACTATTCATATTAATAGACAAAAGGGTGATCATTATATTTAGGTCACGATTGAAAAGATTTAATACTTTGCGCAATCAGATTTTAACCATTTTCTTATTGGTGATGGTGATTGTCCTTTCCATTGTTTCCATTATGGTATACAAACAGGTTGAGTCATTAATGAAAAATAATGCTGAATCACAGATCCAGCAAACGGCTATTGAAGCGAATGGAAGAATGGAGACGCTTTATAAGCAAATCGACACATTATCGAATCAATTGGTGACAAATGGGACTATTCAGCAGCTTCTGCTCAGTTTAGCTGACGGGAAAAAACTGGATTTTGCAAACAGGCAATCCCTTATCAGTGTAATCCGTAATTTTCTTGCTTATTCAGATGGAATTTCTTCCTTTGAACTTTATTCAAGAGAGGGAAAAAGAATTTATCCTTTTGACGATAAAAAATTATCAAGCCGTTTGGATGTAAGATGGATAAGTGCGGCTGATTATGAAAAAGGTCGATTAGTTTGGGTAGGAAAGGACCCAAATAATAAAAACTATTCATTGGCAATTCGAAGGGTTAGTTTAATGGACCGTTGGTACTCTAGCGGAGGTTACTTAGTCGTCCGCATTTCAAATGACTATTTTCAAGTAAAAGAAAATACAACAGATATTGAAAAAGATTATATGATGCTCTTGGACCGAGATCTGACCCCCATTACTTCAAATAATAGTATGAATATTCAGCGCATCATAAGGAATGGATATAAAACTGTAAAGGTTGATAAAAAGGAATATATGATTGTGAAAGAAACATCACAATTAACGGGCTGGACTCTTGTTATTTTAAAACCAACGAGTTTTCTCTTACAAGGAGTATCGGTCGTAAGGACTGCGATTCTTTTTTCTGGTGCAATAGGTTATATTATTTTTCTAATCTCTTCTATTTTTCTTGCAACCCTAATCACAAGTCCCATTAAAAATCTGACAAACACCATGAAGAATGCAAAAATGGATGAACTGGAGCCTAATCCAGAAAGTTCATCGTCAATAGAATTGATTGAATTGAATCAAACGTACAATCAAATGGTTGAAAAAACGAATCATTTGATTCAGGAAGTCTACGAAAAGGAGCTGCTTCGAAGCCGTACAGAGTTAAAAGCACTGCAAGCCCAGATTGATCCTCATTTTCTCTATAATACATTAAATGCATTTTACTGGTCTTTAGAAGAAAAAGGAGAGGATGAATTAGGGGAGCTTGTTATTGCGATGTCTGAGCTCTTTCGCTACACGATTGGAAAAGGAAAAAGTGATGATTGGGTGACGATCCGAGATGAATTAAACCATATTGAAAGATATCTCCAACTGATGAAAATGAGATTAGGTGATCGTTTGATTTGGGATATTTCTATACCAATCGATTTGCGCGATGTGAGAATGCCAAAGCTTGTGATCCAGCCATTAGTTGAAAATGCGATTATGCATGGAATTGAGAACATACGAACCCAAGGAATTATTTCTATCAAAGTAGAAGAAATCGAAGACTCAACGAATATTAGAGTAACGATAGAAGATAATGGCTCTGGAATGGAGGCGGAAACCCTTCATGATCTAAAAAGAGTTATTGAAAATGATGGGGTATCCTCTTTTAGAAAAGTTGGAATTGCCCTTACGAATGTCAATAAAAGACTTCAGCTTTATTATGAAGGATTTAATTTGAGTGGGATTCAATTATACAGTGAGCCGGGGAAAGGAACGATTGTAACATTTGAAATCCCAGGCAAAGGAGGGAGTTTTTAATGGACACAAAGACAATCCTAATCGTAGATGATGAACAAAAAACGCGTGAGGGCTTAAAAAAAACACTTGAAATATGGTCCGAAGGGAGTCATGAAATCCTAAGTGCAGCTGATGGGCCAGAAGCATTTCATATCTTCCGCAAAACAAAAGTTCACCTTTTAATTACAGACGTCTCCATGCCTGAAATGGATGGTTTGAAGCTTTTGAAAAAAATAAAGGAGGATGGCCATAACCCTGTTGTGATGATCATTTCTGGGTATCCTGATTTTGAATATGCACAAGAAGCTATTCGCCTTGGCGTGATTAATTATTTACTAAAGCCTTTAAGTAAACAAAAGCTAATTGAATCGGTTATCCAGGCGCTAGAAACAGAAGCAAGTAAAGAAAGAACGGAATATATGGAAAAAGTCGCTGATCAGGAACTTTTAAGGATAGATGGAAAAGATGATCATGCAAGGTCGCCTATTAAAGAGGCAATTGGCTATGTTAACAATCATTTAAATCGGCCAATAAGCTTAAAGGAAGTGGCGGATTTTGTTCATTTAAATGCCAGCTATTTTAGTGTCCTTTTTAAAGAGCAATCCCGGTTGACTTTTAGCGAATATGTTACAAGGAAAAAGATGCAAATGGCGAAAAACCTATTACTGACAACAGATTTATCTATCGAGGAAATTGCCCACAAAACAGGCTATCAAACGGCCAAGTATTTCATTAAATTGTTTAAAGAGCTTGAGGGAACGACTCCCAGCAAATATCGAAAGATCACTTTTGTTTGAAAGCCCTTTCTAAAAATAGTGGAATTTTCCCCAATCGCGGTTACCTTACCGCGATTTTTCTTTGATGCTAAAATTAAATAGTTAGAAAAATTAATAAACAAGGGGGTTTTTAAATGTTTAAGAAAGCGTATTCGTTGCTAGCGATCGTTGCACTTCTTCTTTCTGTGGTTTTAGCTGGTTGTTCAAGTTCAGATAATGCAAAAGATGAAAACGGTTCCAAAAAAGCAATTAAGTTCATGCACCTTTGGCCAGCTGGAAGCTCTAAACAGCAAAACTTAATTGTTTCCGATATTATCAAGCAATATGAGTCAGCACATAAAGATGTAAAAATTGATGTAGAAGTTCTTGAAAATGAACAATATAAAAACAAAATTAAAGTTTTATCCTCTTCTAATCAGTTACCTGACGTAGGTTTTACATGGGCTGCAGGCTATATGACACCATTTGTAAAAGGAAATCTTTTTGCACCGCTTGATGATGTTTTAAATGATGGCTTAAAAGATTCTTTTGTTAGTGGTACAACTGAAGCCTATGCAATCGATGGCAAAACGTATGGATTACCACTTGAATTAAATATTGCTCCAATCTATTACAATAAGTCTATTTTCGAAAAATATAATCTTGAAGTTCCGAAAACATACAGCGAATTCCAAAATGTTGTAAAAACACTTGCTGATAAAGGTGTTGCCCCAATTGCACTTGGAAACAAAGATCGTTGGACAGGATCATTATGGTATATGTACTTAGCAGATCGTATTGGCGGATCTGATGTGTTAACGAAAGCAATCGACCGCACTGGCACATTTGAAGATCCAGCGCTTATCTCTGCAGCTGATGAAGTGCAAAAATTAGTAAAAGAAGATGCATTTATTAAAGGATTTAATGGTCTATCAAATGACGAAGGAAAATCTGAATTCTTAAATGGTAAAGCAGCAATGTACCTTATGGGAACATGGGAGCTTCCTAACTTCACAACAAATGAAGATATTCCAAAAGACTTCCGTGATAATGTTGGTTACTTTAAGTTCCCAACTGTTGAAAACGGAAAAGGCAATATCGACAGCTGGGTAGGCGGACCTGGTGTTGGACTATTTGTTTCTCAAAACTCAAAGGTTAAAGATGAAGCAATGGATTTTGTAAAATTCTTTGTTGAAAAATGGGGAGAGCAATCTGTTGATAAAGCAGGTGTTATTCCAGCAACAAAAGTAGATACAGCAAAAGTAAAATTACCAGCACTTTATACAGATGTATTAAATGATTTAAATAAAGCAACAAACCTTACATTATTCGCGGATGTTCAAATGAGTGCATCTGCTGCAGAAACACACTTAAATCTAATTCAATCACTATTCGGTAATCAAGTAATACCAAAGGATTTTGCAAAGCAACAAGAGGATGTACTTAAGAGTGAAGAAGGGAAATAACCCCCTTGCACCTTGGAAAAGGACATATCTTTCACAAATAGTATGTCCTTCTTTTTTTTGAAAGGAGATGAGTTGATATGAATAAAGTGATGTCCAATAAAAAAATCATTACCCTTTATATAGCTCCAGCCTTATTACTGATTCTTGCCTTGATCTATGTCCCGATTGTTCAGACTGGATATTACGGTCTAATGAAATGGAATGGAATTGGGGATATGGAATTTATCGGCTTGAAA
>DATFAH010000109.1:0-3381 GCA_035254805.1 Caryophanales bacterium
CAGACTCTTTTACGACGTATTTCCGACCGTTTGATAATGTGATCGTCGTGTCGGGAAAGGACTCAATTGATTCTATAAAAATTGCATTTAAAATAAATGTTTTTCCATTTAAACGAGTAACTTTGATCACAGCTTTATCCAGGGCTAAAGGAGACCTTAGCCCTGATCCTCCCTAATTTATCGTTTTAAATTAACCAATTCTTGCAAAATTTCATCAGAAGTTGTGATGATTTTTGTGTTGGCTTGGAATCCTCTTTGTGCCACAATCATATCTGTGAATTCCTCAGATAAATCAACATTAGACATTTCAAGCGAGCCTGAAACAATCGTTCCCCGCCCGTTTCCAGCTGGTTTAACATCAGGTTCACCAGAGTTAACCGTTTTTTGAAAGAGATTGTTTGCTGCTTTAGATAAACCTGAACTGTTACTAAATTTTGCTAGAGCAATTCGGCCAATTTTTGCAATTTCTCCATTGGAATAGACTCCAGATATTTCTCCCATGGAACCAATGCTAAAGCTTTCAAGTTTTCCTTCGGTGTATCCATTTGCATCGGCAATTGCTGAATTTCCCGCGCCCGGATTTTGGGTTAATCCATTAATAGTTATCTTTACAGGTGTTATTAAACCAGTTAGTGTAACTGTTGGTGAAATTGGAGTAGTAGTTCCAGTTGAATTTATGGTAAATGATGAACCCCCAATTGCAACATCCCAGTTTGCACCATTTTTCTTATATTGAATATCCATTGTTTTTGCTGTTCCATCATCTAGAACAACTTCTATTTGCTGTATAAAATCCTTCCCAGTAATCGTGTTACCATCTAGGTTTCCAGTGATGTTAATGTCCTCTGTTTTGGTTGATGGCAACGTTGCATTTACATTTACTGCTACATCTCCAAGGTTATTCGTAATATTACCTGTTGTATCATATTTAAAGGCTTGAACTTTTAATCCATCTGCATTTACCAATGTTCCATTATCATCTAAATAAAGGTTACCTGCCCTAGTATAAAATTCTGCCTCACCTTGCTTTACTACAAAAAAACCATCTCCATCAACTCCAAGGTCAAGAGGTCTGCCAGTAGTCTGCAAACTAGCACCTGTTTGAATAGTATCAATCGATGATATCGTTGAACCTAATCCCACTTGAATTGGATTTTTACCACCACGATCTGTTTGTGCAGCACTTGCCCCAGAAATCGTTTGATTCATCGTATCTTTAAAAGTAACTCTGCCTTTTTTAAACCCATACGTATTTACATTGGCGATATTATTTCCAATTACATCTAATTTTGTTTGAAAGTTTTTCATACCACTAATACCTGAGTACAATGAACGTAGCATATAGAACTTCTCCTTTCATGATTGGGCTGTTTCTATCCATCCACAGCCCGGGCTTCCTTAAAAAGGTCCAGCCTATAGATTTTTATTCTAAGACAATTGTTCCATTTATGTTAGTAAAAATTTGAGTTGAAGCTTCATGTCGATCCATAGCAGTAATGACTGTTCCATTTTTTGCACTAACAATTAATGCTGCATTATCCAGCAATACGAGCGAATCCCTTACCCCCATCTTTTTTGCTTCGTGAATTTTATTTTCAATTTCCTGCCAATGATTTTCACTAATTTTTATGCCCCTTTGAAGCATCCGTTCATTTGCATGCTTGCTTACCGTTAAATGATTTTCATTTCCTATTGCATTTTCCAAATGTCGCGAAAACTTGTTTTGACTATTCGATTTTTGTGTACGAAGCTGATGGGTATTTGCTGGATAGGAAAGCACCGGTCTAAAAACAGAATTTTCCATTTACCCACATCCTTTAATTATTCAATTTTAATCATTTGTTTTGACTCAATATTTGTTTTTGCTTCATCATCTAATTGAAAAAGTGTTTTCCCATTTTTAAATGAAACAGACTTAACTAAGGCTGATAATTCTTCATTGTTTTCATTTAAATAAGTAACCCTTTTTCCAATAAGCATACTAGCTTGAAGGACTGAGTTTTCATTTGCTGTATCCTTCACTTGAGATATATTCGCTGGTTCTAAAACGGTTCCATCCTCCAAAATAAACGTTACAGAATTATCTTTGAATTGAATGGATGACACTTTTCCGGTGCCCTGCTCAACAACTGGAACTGAATCTGAGTCATCAGCTTGAGACAGCTTATGCCAAGTCACTTCTTTCCCAACAAATTGGTTATACGTAATTAATTGATTTTGCTGCTGTTGATCAACTAATTTTTGGATCGTACTGTTCATGTTTGTCATTTGTTCTAATGATGAAAAAGTTGCCATCTGTGCTACAAAGTCTTTATCCTGCATTGGATTTAATGGATCCTGATTTTGCAATTGGGTCATTAAGATTTTTAAAAAATCATCTTTCCCTAATGTAGAGGATCCTGTTTTTCTATGTTCATTTTGATAGTTTGATAACATAAAAGATGAATTAATGGTATTTGTCATAATGGTCCACCTATACTTCTATATTCAGAAGTGCTTCCTCAAAAGATTGATTAAATTCCCCATCATCTTGTTGGTCTTTTTGAGCTTGTTCTTCCCTTGGCTGATGATCATGCTGGTGATCTCGATGAAAAAATCGCTCTTCGGGATTCGTAAATTGCTGTGTTATTTCGATTCGATCTACATGAATATTTTGCATACTAAATGAGTGTTTAAGCCCTTGAAGCTGTGATTCTAAAACATCCTTTGCTGTTCCTGTTGTTGTCAATATTTTCGCGACAATGGTGGAATCCTTTTGAATAAGCTCAATTCTCAATGTGCCAAGATTTTCAGGATTTAACTTTATAAAAAGCCTTTGTGTCCCTTCTTTATTGGAGAATTGGCTTTTTGATAAGATGTTGCTAAATTGCTGCATCAATTGTTCAGTTGAAACAGGTTTTTCGGTCTTATCAAGCATGACTAGCATCTGTTCAGGCTTTGTCATTTGTTGTAAGTGAACCATTCCGGTCGCTGTTTCAAGTTTTACTGTGGGTAGATTCTCTTCCAGCCCGTTTTCAGATGGATGTAAGGCTTGTAATTCACTTTGGACAGAACTAAATGTCTTTTGTAAATATTCAGTCCTTACCGATGCTTTCGTTTGATCCATCAAAATTTCTAGTTTTTGAACTGTTTGTTGAATCAATTCTGATAATTGGTTGTTTTTAGTCAAACCATCTTGATTTTTTGTAAGTAGTTCATATAGCTTGATGACCTTCACCAATTCTTTGAAGTCTTGATTAAACATTTTAGGCATATCCTGAATAGGTAGCGAAATCATTTGGTTTAAACAAGCTAGAATCTCATCCAATTCCTCCGGTCCTGAAGCTTCATTACTTAAATGGTCTTTTTCAAAAATGTTTTCGGAACCTTTTACAACCGTTA
>DATFAH010000110.1:0-3540 GCA_035254805.1 Caryophanales bacterium
ACCACACTTACAGCTTGCTCAGAAAATAATTGGTGAAGTTCTTTGTTTTTTAAAATAGCGATCGCCCTACTTGAAATCTCTTCGATATTTCCTATTTCACAAAGATAACCCGTATTACCATCTGAAATGACCTCAGGTATTCCACCAACATTTGTTCCAATGCAAGGAACTCCGCAAGCCATAGCCTCAAGGACAACAAGCCCAAAGCTTTCCTTTTCAGAAAGAAGTAACATGAGATCACTTATCGAGTATAACTCTTCCAAATTATCCTGTTTCCCTAAAAATAGCACTGAATCAGTTAGACCAAGTTGTTTCACTAGTTTACAAACAGTTGTCATTTCTGGCCCATCTCCAACAAGCAATAATTTAGCTGGCATGGCATCAGCAATCTTGGCAAACGTTTTGACAACATCTTGTACTCGTTTTACAGGCCTGAAATTCGAAACATGGATAATCACTTTTTCTTTATCTTTTATTTCAAATTCCCCTCTTAAATGGGGTGTTTCACTTTTTTGATAGACCCTTTCATCAATAAAGTTATACACTGTTTCTATTGATTTATCAGGATTGATTAGTTCATATGTTTCGTCAACTAATGCATTGGAAACAGCGGTTACAATATCCGATTTTTCAATTCCAAATTTAATGGCTTCAATTAAAGATGGATCATACCCAAGGACAGTAATATCTGTTCCATGTAGAGTTGTGACCACCTTTAAATGATGATTAACCATTTGTTTTGCTAATATGGCACAAACGGCATGTGGGATGGCGTAATGAACATGCAGCAGATCCAATTTTTCTCTTTTCACCACTTCAGCCATTTTACTAGCAAGTGCGATATCATATGGCGGATATTGAAAGACAGAATATTGATTTACTTCCACTTGATGGTAATGAATATTATGATACATTCTTTTTAAACGGAATGGAAGGCTTGACGAAATAAAATGGATTTCATGCCCTTTTTCTGCAAGCATTTTTCCAAGTTCTGTTGCGACTACCCCAGAACCACCAACTGTTGGATAGCAAGTGATTCCAATCTTTAACTTTTTCACGTTTCTTCTCCTAACAAGTCACGATTCAATAAAATAGGATTTTTGGTTTTAAATCCTTCAGCAAATGCGACCCCAGCCTGAGATCCAAACAACTTTTCTCGTGATTCGACTGTATCAATATATCCATTAACAAGAGGGGTATCGAAACTTTTATCTGTTTTTACAAATTGACTTTTATAGGCATTCAATGACTCGATTTTTTTATTCATATAGGAAGAAACATCAATAACAAAATCTGGTTTATGAAAGCCGTTAATCATATAAAAATACACTTTTTCCACTCGATGGGGCAATTCATTATTTTTCGTCTGATATTTCTTTATTCCAGCTGAAAAAACCGCCTCTTCAACAAGGCGGGCACAATTTCCGTGATCTGGATGCCTGTCTTCAAAATAAGGGGCAAAAACAATCTTGGGCCGATAATTTCTGATCACCCCTGTAATTTCTCTTATGTAATCATCAAAAAGGTACAACCCGCGGTCTGGAAGTCCTAACGAAGTTCTTACCACTACTCCAAGAATATCTTTTGCATTTGCCGCTTCCATTTTCCTTTTTTCGATCGTTCCGTTTGAAGATAGCTGTGCATCCGTTAGATCACAAATACCAATTTTCTTGCCTGCAGCAGTAAATTTGGCGATGGTCCCGCCCATACCAATTTCCACATCATCAGGATGGGCGCCAAATGCGAGTATATGTAAGTCATTGTTCATTTGTTTCATCACTGCCTTTTTCCACGATCTTTCTCCATTCTAAAAGACCTTTTTCCAACCCTCTTATTAACAGTTCAGCCGTTCCCATATTGGTTGCTAATGGAACCGCATATACATCACATAACCTTAAAAGTGCTGTAACATCAGGCTCATGGGGTTGTGCGGTTAATGGATCTCGGAAAAAGAAAATGGCATCCATTTCATTTTTGGCAATCATAGCACCAATTTGTTGATCGCCACCAAGCGGGCCAGATTGAAATCGCTGGATTTTTAAATTGGTTGCTTCACTTATACGTTGGCCTGTTGTCCCTGTGGCAAATAAATGATGTTTGGAAAATATGGCCTGATACGCAGTGGCAAATTGGACAAGTTGATCCTTTTTATTATCGTGGGCTATTAAGGCAATATTCATTAAATGACCCCTATTCTAAAATATTTTCTAAACCATAAACTAATGTATTAATTTTCATTACCGTTTCAACGGCAACTTTAACACCTGACATGAAGGATCCGCGGTCGTATGAATCATGGCGAATCGTTAAGGTTTGTCCATCAGAACCGAATAAAACTTGCTGATGGGCAACTAAGCCTGGCAGACGCACGGAGTGAATGCGCATACCTTCAAAATCAGCTCCTCGTGCTCCAGTTATTGTTTCTTTTTCATCTGGATGTCCTTGTATTTTTGCATTTCGCACATTTGAAATCATTTCTGCTGTCTTTACGGCTGTCCCTGATGGAGCGTCTAATTTTTGGTCGTGATGCATTTCAATGATTTCAATATCATTAAAATATTTCGCCGCCATTTGGGAAAACTTCATCATCAAGACTGCTCCAATTGCAAAATTAGGGGCAATGATACATCCTAATTCTTTTTCCTGACAAATAGTCTGTAATTCTTTCAAATCATCTTTTGTAAAACCAGTTGTTCCAACAACAGGGCGTACATTGTAAACAAGTGCTTTTTTTGCATGGAACATACCAAATTCAGGTGTTGTTAAGTCTATTAAAACGTCTGCCTCAGTGTCTTGAAGACATTTTTCTATATCCGTATAAATAGGGATATTAAGTCCTGGAAAGCCTTCTAAATCACTTAACCGTAATCCTTCATATTTATGATCCACAACTGCTTTTAAATCAAAATGATTTGTATTGCTTACAAGTTTTACTGCCTCTCTTCCCATACGTCCACGTGGACCGGCAATAATTATTTTTATTTGATTCATATTTTTTCACTCCATATTATTTGGATTAATTCTTGTCCAACGATCTTTATCTCGTGTCTTAAATTTATTCATGACAACATCATGAGCTTCTGCTAAATCAATGTTCAATGAATTAGCAAAACAGATAAGGACAAATAAAATGTCTCCCATCTCTTCAGATATTGTTTTTTCACCCTCAGTTGACTTTTTAGGTTTTTCTCCATAATAATGGTTAATTTCTCGGGCAAGTTCCCCAAGTTCTTCTGTCATTCTAGCAAGCATTGCCAAAGGGCTAAAATATCCTTCTTTAAATTGGCTTATATATGTATCAACTTCAGCCTGAAGATCTTGCATTGTCTTACCATTTACCAAAAAACTCACCTCATCATCATCAAGCATGCTTAATATGTTCATGTTAGCTAAATTATGAAAGATTTACAAATATTTTTGTCTATTTGACATTCTCAATTGCTCAACTGAAATTTATTCTATATAATTAGAAACACTTGATATAGAAAAATATGTATTTGGAGGCAGAACTATGGCCTTTGGTCTTAAGTTAAAAAATGT
>DATFAH010000111.1:0-3839 GCA_035254805.1 Caryophanales bacterium
AATTACTTGGTGGAAAAAGTATTCAATATGGATAAATCAAATCGTCACTAGTAAACAAGAAGTCTCATCTTCTCTAGATTTAGAATTCAAAATAAGTGATCCAATTCCTGAATTTCAATTAAAATCGGTAAAAAATAATAGATATACTAACTCCAACGAATTAAACATACATAACAAATTGTTAATTTTTTTCGATAAGGATTGTATACATTGTAATAACAATTTTGAACATTTTCTTGCACTTAGGGAAGAACATAACAAAAAGATTGATTTCATTATTATTTTCAGAGAGGAAAGCTTTGCAAAGGCACTTGAAATATCAGAACTATATGAAAATGAATTAGACATCTATGTTGTTAGAGATGAGACGTTTAAAAAGTTCAAATTAAGATTCTTACCAGCTTTTGTTAAATTAAACAAAAGATCTTTAATTGAATTATCAACACCAGTACCATTAGAAATTATTAGATCTATTTAAAGTTTTATTATTCTATAAAGGAGGTGAGATTATATGAAGTATGTACCTTGTGCAGACCCAGGTTTCTATAGAACTACATACTACTGCTGTTATGATTCTGAATGTTTTAGAATTATGAAAGCTAACGCACTTTGTAAGAAAGTTACTGACAGTCGTGATGGCTCAGTGTGTAGCAATTACGTTTCTGGATGCCCTTGTTAATCAAAATAATTGAGGCTGTGACAAAGCCAACCTCAAATAAATAAAAAATGGTTCCGATCATCGTTTTTTTGATGATTGGAACCATTTTTCGTAGGATTATTCTCATAACTTATGGTTACATTAGATCTTTTGGCGGTGTACTTTCTCAAGTTCACCGCCATGAATGCAAACCCTAATTCATTTTCTACTTTCTTTTCGCCTCTTACAGACATGCGTGTAAAACGCAAATTAGTCTTCAGAAATCCGAAAACTGGTTCCACGTCACTTTTACGTTTGCCGTAGGCTTTACCAGTTTTCTCTTCCGAAAGCTGTTGTCTGATAGTTTCTTTTGCCGCAATATCGGTTTCTGCCAAAGTTACTGCAACCACAAAATCAGACAGCATATAAAAATACGCCTCATCCATCCAACGATCAAAATTCTCCTCAGTCATCGCCATTGGGTCTGGCTTCTTCTTTTACTGATGCCGATACCTCGGTCATGACACCAGCATAATACATCATCTTATTATTCACCGCTTCGTTCACGGCAAAAATGTAGCCATTTGCGGCAATGGCTTTTAAGGTATCAAGCCTTCCATCTTGGCTAACTGCCTCCCAAAAGTCTGATTTTTCCTTGTTTATGCCGGCAAAATATGTGTAATGGCTCTTAAGCTCCGTTCCCAAACCTACAACGATAAAGCTGTCTTTTTCTTCTAAGGTATAATCTGCCATTTTCAAAACCTACCTTTTTTAAAATGAAGCAAATGACTTGTCCTCATTCACTTGTTGTATATATAATAAACTTAAATCATGTCAAAAAATGATACTGTTTAGGAGTCCCCATGAAAAAAGTTGAATGGATTAATACCATCATGCGGTATATCAACAACCGCGCCCGCTTTACCATTTCTGAAATCATGCAGGAATTTAACATCTCTCGTTCGACAGCAATTAGGGATATTAGAGAAATATAAGCCATGGGAATGCCACTTTTCGCTGAAGTTGAAAGGGATGGGGGGTATTTTGTCATGCACAATTCTGTCCTGCCCGAGGTTCGTTTTACCGATAATGAGGTCAAAGCTCTTTTTATTGCCTTTATGGCCACCAGAAATCAACAACTCCCCTATCTTAAGAGTCGTCAGTCGTTAGCTGAAAAATTACTTGGCCTCATCTCAGAAAACCAGCAAGAGACCCTCGTTCTGTTAAATCAAATCTTGCTTTTTGAAGAGACTAATCCCCTTAATCCCGACCTGCTAGAGCTTTCGGACATCTCCCACCCCATGGTAGAAAAACTCATCCAAACTCTTCTTTTAGATCGCTATTTATGGATTACCATCAAAGAAGAGAAGGTAATCACGACTTATCCAATCTACCTCTTGCACCTTTATCATGAAAAAAGCCTTTGGCTGATTGAAGGCTATGACTTAGAGGCTAAAACGAAGAAGCTTTTTCCTGTCGATGATTTTACCGACGTCAAACCCTACCAAACGAAAAAAAAGATTAAGTAAGAAAAAGATTTTAGAAGAACTAAGTAAGCAGGATGAAGGAATCAACCTTGTCCTTGAACTGGGACCAAAAGCAATTGCCCAGTTCAAAAAATACCATCCTTTATAAGCTTCCATTTCTTATACAAATCCTTACCAAACCACAGCCATTTGACTTTTATCAATATTCATATCCCCAAAGAATTGTCCGAAATGACAAATTGGCTACTTTTCCTAGGTAGGGATATCAAGGTCAATGAAGTGCCAGAAGAAGTTTTAGAAGGTTTACAAGAGAGATTACACTTATACTACACTTAAGCAGTGTGGCCCAAGAATTCACAATTATCACTTACTTCAGCAATAAAAACCGGCAACGTTTTTGCCCAGTTAACATTTCTTGAATATAAATTTTTTTAACAACAACCCTAATGTAATACCAAAAATGATGGCGCTGAAAATATGTGAATAATAATCACTAATTGGCCTAATATCGATATACTTGCCTTCTATTATCGCTGTGAATATAAGTTCACATACTAACCAAGCCAGCAAACTGCACATAACCGTTTTAATAACTATATGGGATAGACCCAACTTTTTAGATAAGAAGTAAAGTAAGATTGCAAAAAAACTTCCAACTAAAAAATCTATTATTATTCCTATCATTTCTTCAGGCCTGTTAAATGTAATAATCAAACTTGCTAATTCATAAATACTGAATTTACCAATACCCATATAAACAAGGATTCTTGCAGCAATCTCTCCTGATATTGTTGACAGAGCACCTAGTAAAGCAATTATTAAGATCTTATCTTGTTCCATAGCATTACTTCCTTTATTTTAAAATGGATAAATTTAATTTGCGAATTATTTAAGATTTTATACACCCGCCATAAATTTCCCCAGTAAATCTGTATAACTGGAAGACCACTACCATAAAATAATCACAATGTAGCGAACGGAAAAATTGGAGTTATTGCTTTTGGGGATTTTTAAGCAAACAAAGACACAAAAATTAACCGCTGCGGAAGTATCTGCTCTTTGGCTTGTAGTATATGGGCGATAGTATGTCGATTTGTCTACAAATATTTCCTTAAGATTGTTGAAAATAATGAGATAAAACCTATTTTAGAACTGGCATTACAGTTATCAAAAGAGCATATTAAGAAAATCACCGAATTCTTGAAAGGTGCAAAACTCCCTATGGGCTTTACAGAGAATGATGTGAATCTGAATGCCCCGCGCCTGTTTTCTGACCAACTTTTTTCTTTTTTACTCCTATATAATGACGATCCACGGGCTAACTGCCTATAGCCTGGCGATTACAAATTCAGACCATAAGAACATCCAAAATTATTTTTTAGAATGTACGATAACAACGAAAGAATTGTTCCAAAAAATAGTGGAATTAGCTAAAAATCCTCCATATTTTCCGAGTATTCCTACCATTCCATATATTATCCAAGTGTATAATTGATACTAGAAACTAATAATACCGAACTTCAAGTCTGTTCTGCTATGACTTTATGATGTAGGGTGTTGCGCTGAAGGAAATTAATTGACTCATTTCGATGCCAATTTCGGCAATAATACTAGCCACTGAGTTCTCTTTTACTCCCGGAATTGTTAAAAGTAATTCTACTTGTTCCTTATAAGGAATCAATAATTCTTGGATTTGTTTTCCAAGCTGTTCTAAT
>DATFAH010000112.1:0-4732 GCA_035254805.1 Caryophanales bacterium
GACAGTTATGAAGAAAAAAATATGGAGACAACCAAATTTGGCTATCCCCATGGAAATTAAATCGTGTTCATAAGATCAGCAATTTTTTCCTGTAATTGGTCCTTATGAACCTCAAACATTTCACCTGTTTTTCTTACCTTCAACTCGACGATTCCATCAACAGCCTTTTTGCCAACTGTAATACGCAATGGCAGTCCGATAAGATCGGAGTCAGCAAATTTCACACCTGGCCTTTCTTGTCGATCATCAAACAAAATTTCATAACGGCTGTCTAATAGATCAGCATAAAGTTCTTCAGCCAAGCTTCTTTGACTATCGTCCTTCATATTTACAGCTATTAAATGCAGCTGATATGGTGCAATATTCGTTGGCCAAATAAGACCATTTTCATCATTAAATTGTTCAACAACAGCTGCAAGGGTACGTGATACACCAATCCCATAACAGCCCATGATCATAGGTTTTGACTTCCCATTTTCGTCCAAGAATGTAGCGTTCATCGCTTCACTATACCGAGTTCCAAGCTTAAAGACATGTCCTACCTCTATTCCCTTTGCAAAGCGAATAGTGCCTTTACCATCTGGTGATGGGTCACCTTCTTGAATAAAGCGAAGATCTGCGTATTTTTCAACTACAAAATCTCGATCAGGATTTACGTTTACAAAATGATAGTTCTCTTTATTTGCCCCACATACTCCATTTACAATAGCGCAAATGGCATTGTCCGCTATAATTTTTACATTTTTTATCCCAATCGGTCCAAGGGAGCCAACTTCACAGGATAAAATTTCCTTCGCTTCCTCATGACTTGCCAGTTTTACAACACTTGCCTCAAAGAAATTTTTCAGCTTAATATCGTTTACTTCATGATCTCCTCTGACAAGAACAAGCACAAATTTATCATCGATTTTAAATAACAACGATTTTATGCAGGTGGTTGCATCTACATTTAAATAAGAAGTGACCTCTTCAATGGTTTTCTTATTTTCAGTTAAGACTTTTTCAATATTTATTATTGGCTCTGTTGATTTTTCGTAATGCACATTTACTGGTGCCATTTCAATATTCGCTGCGTACGTGGATTGATCTGAATAAGCGATCGTATCTTCTCCCACATCAGATAAAACCATGAATTCATGGGTATCCTTCCCACCCATAGCACCTGAATCAGCAATAACAGCGCGGAAATTTAAGTGGCAACGACTAAAAATATTGGAATATGCATTATAAAGTTTTTCGTATACTTCATCAAGGCTTTCAAAATTAGAATGGAAAGAATAGGCATCCTTCATCACAAATTCACGACCCCGAAGTAATCCGAAACGCGGACGCAATTCATCCCTAAATTTCGTTTGAATTTGATAAAAAGTAAGTGGCAATCTCTTATAAGATTTCACTTCATCTCTTACAAGACTAGTGATTACTTCTTCATGTGTAGCACCAAGCGCAAATTCACGGTCATTACGATCCTTTAAGCGCATTAATTCTGATCCGTATGTATACCACCTGCCTGACTCCTGCCATAATTCAGCCTGTTGCAATGCTGGCATTAATAACTCGACTGCGTAAGCCTTGTCCATTTCTTCACGAACAATTGATTCAATTTTTTGAAGAACTCTTTTCCCAAGCGGCATATAGCTATAAACACCACTTGTATTCTGGCGCATGTAGCCTGCTTTAAGAAGAAGCTGATGGCTTTTTATTTCAGCATCTGCTGGAATTTCTCGTAAAGTTGGGATTAATGTCTGACTTTGTCTCATTTATTTTTAGCACCTCTATTATTTTATACATGGGAATGCCCCAGTCATATGACAGGGGCTTCCAAATTTTTTATAGGAAGAATCTTTGAATGTCGTTCCACGTTACAATTAGCATCAAGAGCATGAGCAGGGCAAAGCCAATAAAATGAACCATTCCTTCTTTATGGCGGTCAATTGGTTTTCCACGAACAGCCTCTGCTGCAAAAAACATGAGCCTACCTCCATCTAGAGCCGGAATAGGCAACAAGTTCATAATACCGAGGTTAATACTTAAAATGGCTCCCCATTTCATTAAATAATAAATTCCTGACTTAGCAACTGTATCGGTTGAGACATAAATTCCAACTGGTCCAGAAAGCATATTGATTGAAAATTGACCTGTAACTAATTTCCCAACCATGACAAAAATTTGCTTCGTCCAAAATACAGTTTCAGTAAATCCAGCAGTAAAAGCTTTTACTGGTGATTTTTCAACCGGGCTATACACTCCAATAATTCCAATTTTTTCTCCTTCTACCTTTTTCTCAACAGGAGTAACTGGGATTTCCATACTTTTGTTTCCACGGTTAATGGAAAACTCAAGCTTTTTATTAGGATTATGACGGATGACTTCTACAACATCTGACCAACTTGAGATTTCTGATCCATTAATGCTTTGGATCACATCTCCTTGTTTAAGTCCAGCAGACTTTGCAGCACCGTCAGGGGTAATCACACCTAATTTCGGTTCATTCGTTGGCACACCTTGCAATAGGGCAATAATGATAAAAACAACAAAAGCCAACACAAAGTTCATCATTGGGCCAGCAAATATGGCCATAGTACGTTGGCCTAATGTTTTAGAACCAAATTGACGGTCAAGCGGCGCGATCTGTGATTCGACACCTTTATCGACAATGACTGCTTTAGGACTGATTTGAAATGTATTTAATTTCTCTTCCTCATCTTCCGGATATCCTTTTATAAAAAGATCCTTTTCAATATCTGCATTTTCCACTTCAACAATTCGGCAGTTTGGATACTTTTCTTTATTATTTAAAATAATTTTACTTACCAGACTTTCATCATCAAATAACAAGCCAATTCGGTAGCCTGGTTTTATTTCTAACATCTCTGGATCTTCTCCAGCCATTCGGACATATCCACCTATTGGTAAAAGGCGGATTGTGTATGTTGTTTCCCCTTTTTTATGTGAAAACACTTTTGGCCCAAATCCAATCGCAAATTCACGGCACAAAATGCCTGCTCTTTTTGCGAAAATAAAATGGCCCCATTCATGAAAAAAGACGAGTGCGCCAAAGATAACAATAAAGGCAATTACTGTATTCAAAAATAAAACCCCTTTTTATAGAAATGTTGTTACTAATTCTCTCGTTTCTTTATCAACATCTTGAATGATAGAAAGACTAGGATCTTTTATCATTTGATGGGAATATAAGGCACGCTCAATCAGATCTTCTATTTGTAAAAAGCTAATTTTGCCTTTCAAAAACGCCCCTACAGCAATTTCATTTGCGGCATTCAATACTGTCGGTAATGTTCCGCCCTTTTTCCCTGCTTCAATTGCGAAATGTAAACAACGGAAACGGGTCAGATCCATTTCTTGAAAATGTAGTTGTCCTACTTCAGCAAGATTTAAACGTTTTAATGTCGGAAGCGGAAGCCGATCTGGGTAGGTAAGTGCGTATTGAATTGGAACTCTCATATCAGGTGATCCTAATTGGGCAATAATGCTGCTATCATGGAACTCGATCATCGAGTGGATAATGCTTTCCTTGTGCAGAAGAACATCAATTTGTTCATATGGAATATTAAAAAGCCAATGTGCTTCAATGACTTCTAATCCTTTATTCATCATACTGGCAGAATCAATCGTGATTTTTGCTCCCATTGACCAATTTGGATGGTTTAAAGCTTCTTTTACTGTTACACCTTCCAATTCACGTCGAGTGCGATTTCGAAAGCTTCCACCTGAAGCTGTAATGATAAGCCTTTCGATATTTTTCTTACTCTCACCCCGCAACGCTTGAAAAATAGCTGAATGTTCACTATCGACTGGAAGAAGTGATACATTGTGTTTTTTCGCTGCCTCCATGACAAGATGACCAGCTGTTACAAGTGTTTCTTTATTGGCAATAGCAATGATTTTACCGCATTCTATTGCTTGAAGAGTAGGGTTTAAGCCAACACTGCCTAAAACTGCATTTACGACGATTTCTGCTTTATTAAATACGGCTACCTCAATAATTCCATCCATGCCGTAAACAAATTTGATGGAAGGAAATTCGGCCTTTAATGTTTCAGAATCCTGCTTTTCTTGAACCGAAACAAGCTCTGGCTGAAAATCGATAATAATTTTTCTCGTTAACTCAATATTGCTACCTACCGACATCGCGACTAATTTGAATTGTGTCGGATGGGTTTTAATGACATCCAATGTTTGGGTTCCAATTGATCCAGTGGCACCCAATAAGCTGATCTTTTTCAAAAAACTCCACTCCCGTTAAGAAACCACATTTTAATCTTGATTAAAACATATGGAAGAAATGTAATAACGGCCAAACAAATAATAAGCTGTCAAAGCGGTCTAGGATTCCCCCATGACCTGGCAGAAATTGGCCGGAATCCTTCACATTAAAGTGGCGTTTAAATGCTGATTCAACTAAATCACCTATTTGTCCAAAAATGGAAAGGAAAATGGTTATTCCAATTAGTGAAGAAACTGTCGCGTTAATATTAGTAAATAAAGCAAAAATAATACCTATTATCACGGCACAAACGATACCGCCAATAAAACCTTCAACCGTTTTATTCGGACTGATTTCAGGCCACAATTTCCTTTTCCCCATTGCTCTGCCAATAAAGTATGCGCCAGAATCTGTAGCCCATATGATAAAGAGAGAATAAAAAATATAAACAAGCCCACCATAACGTGTTTCAATGAAATAATAAAAACCGATTCCTACATAAAT
>DATFAH010000113.1:0-2977 GCA_035254805.1 Caryophanales bacterium
GTTTTTCTACATTTTCTTTTTTCGAAATCTTAATGGCTGTCTTAACCGCTTCTTTACCTAAGAATACCGGCGGCTCTGCAATTGTAGCTTCCATTTTTCCAGATTTAATTGCTTCGATTGCAGGATCAACAGCGTCACAGCCAATCAACGTAATTTCATCCAGGCGGCCTGCAGCTTCGATTGCCGCTAATGCACCTAAAGCCATTTCATCGTTTGCTGCATACACTCCATCAATTTTGGGATTTGCCTGAAGTATATCTTCCATTACCTTCATTGCTTGACCACGGTCAAAGTTTGCTGCTTGTCGGGCTACAACTTGGAATCCTTTATTAGCATTCATAACTTCATTAAATCCTTTACTTCTTAGCTGGCCAACATTTGTTCCAAGAATACCTTGAATTTCAACAATTTTTCCTTTTCCCCCGAGCGCATCTTTCAAGTAGTTACCGGCGATACCGCCTGATTTAAGAGCATCAAATCCAATATGCGTTAGGACTTCTCCACCATTAGCAGCACGGTCGATTGTAAATACAGGAGTTTTTGAATCATTGGCTTTCTTTACAGCTTGCACAATCGCATCACTGTCAGTAGGGTCAATAATTAATACATCAACACCCTGTTCTAATAAATTTTCTACATCAGAAAGCTGTTTACCAGGATCATTTTGTGCATCTGTTATAACTAGATCAACATTATCTTCTTTAGCTTGTGCTTCTGCGCCTTCCTTAACCGCTACGAAAAATGGATTGTTTAGGGTATTCATGGATAAGCCTACTTTTAACTTACCATTATTCTTCTTTGCACCTGCGGAAGTACTTGTTTCTTTATCCATACTACAGCCAACAAGTCCGATAATTACCGCAAGTATTGCCAACAAAAAAATAATCTTTTTCATTTTCACTACCCCCAATGTCCTATTTTTTAATTTTTGAAAATTTACTATCTACTAAAACAGCGATTAGAATGACCAGACCTTTTGCAATACTTTGATAGAAAGGAGAAACGTTCATTAAATTGAGAATATTATCAAGAACACCCATAATTAATGCGCCAATAAGTGTTCCGACAACAGTCCCTTTCCCTCCTGATAAACTTGTTCCGCCAATTATAACCGCCGCGATAGCATCCAATTCAATTCCTGTACCTGCAGTTGGTTGTGCTGACATCAATCTTGAAGTATAAATAATTGCTGATAATGCCGAAAGCAATCCAGAAATTCCAAAAACCGCTATTTTTATAGCCTTAACATTAATCCCTGAAAGAATGGCTGTTTCTTCATTTCCACCAATGGCAAAAATATAACGACCAAAACTGGTGTATTTTAGCATCCAATACATCAATCCAAATACAATAAACATGATAATAATAGGAATAGGTATACCAAAGAATCGTCCACTGCCAATAAAGCGGTACGGCTCATTACTTACAACCAACGGATAACCTTTTGTATAGACAAGTGTCGCTCCTCGCGCGATTACCATGACTGCGAGTGTAACGATAAAGGAAGGTATTCCAAAGCGTGCAACAAAAAATCCATTAAATAGACCAAATAAAAGCCCCACAGCCAAAGCAGCCAATATAGCAATCCACAATGGCCAGCCTGCAGTAAAGGCACCTGCGAGAATTGCACCAGAGAAAGCCATTACTGCACCAACAGAAAGATCTATTCCTGCCAGTAAAATTATAAGTGTCATTCCACTTGCGATTATAGCGATAATTGAAACCTGCCTTAGCACGTTCATAACATTACTCATTGTAAAAAAAACATCTGAAAGAAATCCTGCAATGACGCATAACACAATGAAAATTAATAGTACACGATGCTTTTCAACAAGTAAAATCCAATTGACTTCCGCTTTTTTATTCGTTTTAACTTGGATAGGTGTTGTACTAGGCATTTTTTTCACCTCCGGATGCATAATAAAAGATTTTTTCCTGACTTGCTTCCTCTTGATTAAGTTCTGCGGTGATACGTCCTTCATTCATGACTAATAGACGATTAGACATTCCTAGCAATTCTGGCATTTCAGAGGAAATCATTATGATTGAAATTCCTTCCTCCGTAAGTTTTTTCATTATCTGATAAATCTCAGCCTTAGCACCAACATCGATTCCACGTGTCGGTTCGTTTAAGATTAACAGTTTGGGATTCATTTGAAGCCATTTAGCCAAAACGACTTTCTGTTGATTTCCACCGCTTAAAGTCCGAACCTCCACATTCGGATCGTGAACCTTAATTTTCAAATCCTTTATCCATTGATTGACAATCTCATCTTTTTTACATTTTTGTAATATACCAAAACGCGATATTTTCCGATAAGTTGGTAACAGGATATTTTCATAAACAGAAAGTCCTAACACAAGACCTTCCTGCTTCCTGTCGTCCGTAACAAGAGCAATTCCGGCATCAATTGCACTCCTTGGATTCTTTATCAGCACAGAATCGACTTTTACAGTACCAGTCATTTTAGAGTACATTCCATAAATGGCTTTTGTTAACTCAGTTCTTCCAGATCCCATCAGGCCAGCAATACCAAGAATTTCACCTTTTTTTACAGTAAAATTAATATCCGTGAGGGTACCAGGAACCGTAACCCCTTTCACTTCCAAGCAAACCTGCCCATTAGATTCAGGTTTTTCAGGAAAGAGATCCGTTAATTCACGACCAACCATCATGGTAATCATGTCATCCTTGGTCACATCTTTGATCGATGCACCTCCTATGTATCTCCCATCCCTTAAAACTGCAATGTTATCGGCAACTGTTTGTACTTCTTCTAAACGATGGGTGATGAAAATTATTCCCATACCTTGTTGTTTCAGGTCTTTCATAATGGACAGAAGTTTGTTTGTTTCTTCATCATTCAAAGCAGCTGTTGGTTCATCCATAATAATAATTTTCGAGTCACATGAAAGGGCTTTTGCAATCTCAACAAGTTGTTGCTCAGCTACAGAAAGGTCAGCAATTTGGGCATCA
>DATFAH010000114.1:0-2223 GCA_035254805.1 Caryophanales bacterium
GAGCTTTTCTAATTCCTAGTTTTGTGTGTTTATACAATGTATATAGATTTTTTTTTCATAAAAATCACAATACTCTCTAATCCAATTCAAAGAATAGCCACATTTCTAGAAAAACAATTGGTAAAAGAACTCACCCACTCCGTTCGATACAGCAGGAACTAAAAAGCTAAAAATAGGCTGTATCGTGTACTGATCAAGCGGAGTAATGACTAAAACCAAAAAGATTAATGATCCGTACGTTTCCAGCTGCGTCATTTTTGCCCGTAAATGCCTTGGTGCTAAGTCTTCCACAATTCGATATCCGTCCAATGGCGGAAAAGGCAATAAGTTGAAAATAAATAAAACAATATTTAGACCAATAAACGTATCGAGAAATTCAGGCACAAAAGCAGGCACTCCTGCTGCTACACCTGAGCGATCTAAACTAAACCAAATGATAAACCCAAGTGAGGCGAGAATGAAATTGCTTAGCGGCCCTGCTGCGGAAACCAATATTCCAGCTAGACGCGGCTTTTTAAAGAAAAAGCTATTCACTGGTACAGGGCGCGCCCAGCCAAATCCGGCAATAAAAATTAATATGGTTCCAATTGGATCCAAATGCTGGATTGGATTTAATGTAAGCCGGCCCTGTTTCTTCGCTGTTGGATCGCCAAATTTATAAGCCACATAGGCATGGGAAAATTCATGAAATGTAAAAGCAATCATCAGTGTTATGACAACATAGGGAATGTCTTTCAATGAAAAGGCAAGAAACTGCCCAAATCCTTGATCCATACCGTTATTTCACATCCTTACGGGAAGCTATTTGGGTTAAGTATACATGAACCATCTCGAAAAATAAAAAATTTTTTCTATGGAAGCGCTTCTTGCACTTTTTTAAAATTTATGGAAAACTAAATTCAGTTACACAAAAGGAGGTTAGATACATGCCATACGTTACCGTAAAAATGTTACCAGGACGCACAGAAGATCAAAAGAAAGCACTTGTTGAAAAAGTGACAGATGCTGTCAGTGAAACTACTGGTGCTCCAAAAGAAAATGTCGTTGTCTTCATCGAAGAAATGGCAAAGAACCATTATGCTGTTGCTGGAAAACGATTCAGCGATCAATAAGAAAAGCGCAAGCGCCTTGTCCATCGCCGTACGGACTGGAAGGGCTTCGACTGAGATAAAGGAAACACGAAGAGCGTAAGCAATTCGATGTTGACTTATCGGAGGGAGGAGTCCTGAAGTACGCTAGGCGATAGGCGCTTGTGCTAGACAGATATAAAAAGCTAAGCCCTCACTGGTGCTTAGCTTTTCCTTTAATCATTTCGATATATTGGTAAGCCTCATCGATTTCTTCTTCTGTATAATTCTGGCTGCTTTTTAAGGTAAACACTTTCGTTTCGACTTCTTGTTTTGGGAGATTATCAAAATATAATACCGTTGAAACCAACTCCAAAAATCTAGCATTTTTTGTATTCATATCTAAAAGACATTCTTGTAACGTGGGCATATTGATTTCGTGTAAACTTAAAAATTCTTTGCCTGGTTCTGTTAAGGTGTAGCGATATTGAAAATACCCGCCTTTTTTTTCTTTCACTTCATTCAAGAAACCCATATTACAAAGTTCTTCCACTCGTAATGTCAACTCCTCAGAGTAGGGGCCATAAAAATGGAACTGGAATCTTTCTTGAAATGGAAAGGAAATTTTCTTCGCGATATAAATCATTTTTTGCAGCCGTTTACGTCCAACAATTTCGCCAGATACTAAAATGGCATTCATCAGCTTAGCGTGATCTTTCAACAAAATCGGTCATCTCCTACTCCATTCTTTAACACTCTAAAAGGGTTCGTATTTGCTTTTTTATATTCTTTTTTGTTGTCTCATCTTCAAGGAAATCTGCCGGAAAATAGAGCTTATGGTCGGTTCTTCTTTTTCCTGAAATCGCATCAACAATCTCCGACTCCCGCGAAAGTTCTTTTAACTCACCATTTTTCATCAATAAATGAATGGGAAGCCGCTCTTCTTCTTCGCCAGGACGATAGAAATCATACGGCAAATCGGACGAGGAATCGACAACTACATAATATTCTGGATCAATCCCAGCCTTCTTAAATAAGGCATTCAGTTCTGCTAATTTTTTATATTCCTTTGCTGGATCAAATTCCACATACTTAAAGAGGTTCCGATTTACAAATCTGTCGCAAAGATCACGTAAAATCGAATCCACTTCTTCTT
>DATFAH010000115.1:0-5818 GCA_035254805.1 Caryophanales bacterium
GAAAGGAAGAGGTGACCAATATGGCTTCTAAAACACAGAACGCCTCACTCGATGCGAAAAAGGCGCTCGAGGTAGTAAGTGAACAATTTAAAACACTTCAAATTCTAAATGAAGAAGGCGAAGTAGTTAATGAGGCAGCAATGCCTAACTTAAGTGATGAACAAATGCAAGAATTAATGCGTCGGATGGTTTACACACGTATTCTTGATCAGCGTTCTATTTCCTTAAACCGTCAAGGTCGTTTAGGATTTTATGCACCAACTGCTGGGCAAGAGGCTTCTCAATTAGCTTCACAATTTGCCCTTGAGAAAGAAGACTTTATCCTACCTGGTTACCGTGACGTTCCACAAATGATTTGGCATGGCTTGCCACTTGCTAAAGCATTTTTATGCTCTCGTGGACACTTTGAAGGAAGCCAAATTCCTGAAGGTGTAAACCTTGTTCCACCACAAATTATTATTGGTGCACAATATGTTCAAACTACTGGTGTGGCATTAGGTATGAAGAAAAATGGTACAAAAGCTGTTGCGATTACCTATACAGGTGATGGTGGTACATCACAAGGTGACTTCTACGAAGGTATTAACTTTGCAGGTGCCTTCAAAGCTCCAGCTATTTTCATGGTACAAAATAACCGGTTTGCGATCTCAACCCCAGTTGAAAAACAAACAGCTGCAAAAACAATGGCTCAAAAAGCTGTTGCTGCCGGTATTCCTGGTGTTCAAGTTGATGGAATGGATCCACTTGCTGTTTACGTTGCAGTTAAAGAAGCCCGCGAGCGTGCCATTAATGGGGAAGGCCCAACATTAATCGAAACATTAACATACCGTTATGGCCCACATACAATGGCTGGTGATGATCCAACACGTTACCGTACAAAAGAACTTGATAATGAGTGGGAGAAAAAAGATCCACTTGTTCGTTTCCGTAAGTTCCTTGAAAAGAAAGGACTATGGAGTGAAGAAAAGGAAAATCAAGTAATCGAACAAGCAAAAGAAGATATTAAAGAAGCAATCAAACAAGCTGATGCGGCTCCTAAACAAAAAGTAACTGACTTTATTTCCTTCATGTTTGAAGATATGCCACATTACCTAAAAGAACAATATGAAATTTATAAAGAAAAGGAGTCGAAGTAAGCCATGGCTCAAATGACGATGATTCAAGCAATAACGGATGCCCTCCGTATTGAATTGGGCAAGGATTCAAAAACTTTAGTTTTTGGAGAAGACGTTGGTGTTAACGGCGGTGTGTTCCGTGCAACAGAAGGTCTTCAAAAAGAATTCGGTGAAGATCGTGTTTTTGATACACCACTTGCTGAATCTGGTATTGGTGGTTTATCGATCGGTCTTGCATTGCAAGGATTCCGTCCTATCCCTGAAATTCAATTTTTTGGATTTGTATTTGAAGTTATGGACTCGATTGCAGCACAGATGGCCCGTTATCGTTATCGTACAGGTGGCGTTGTCAAAATGCCCATTACAATCCGTTCACCATTTGGAGGCGGTGTGCACACCCCAGAGCTTCACTCAGACAGCTTAGAAGGATTAGTTGCACAAACTCCAGGGGTAAAAGTCGTAGTACCTTCTACACCATATGATGCAAAAGGATTATTGATTTCATCGATCCGTGATAATGACCCGGTTATTTTCCTTGAGCACTTGAAATTGTACCGTGGATTCCGTCAAGAAGTTCCTGAAGATGAATACACAATTCCGCTAGGTAAAGCAGATGTAAAACGTGAAGGAACAGACATCTCAATCTTTGCTTACGGTGCAATGGTTCACGAATCATTAAAAGCAGCAGATGAACTTGAAAAAGAAGGATATTCAGCTGAAGTAATTGATTTACGCACCATTTCTCCACTTGATATTGAAACGATTATCGCATCTGTTGAGAAAACAGGTCGTGCAATCGTTGTTCAAGAGGCGCAAAAAATGGCGGGTGTTGCAGCAACTGTAGTAGCTGAAATTAATGACCGCGCCATTTTAAGTCTTGAGGCACCAGTTTTACGTGTAGCTGCTCCAGATACAGTATATACTTATCCACAAGCTGAAAGTGTATGGCTTCCAAATTACAAAGATGTAATGGAAACAGCTAAAAAAGTTTTAACATTCTAAAATGAGTGAGGAATGGCTCTCCATTCCTTATTCTTCGTTAAATGAAATAGTCAATCATGAAAAACTAGGAGGATGATTTCAAGTGTCATTTCAATTTAAGATGCCTGATATCGGTGAAGGAATTCACGAAGGTGAAATTGTCAAATGGTTTGTAAAACCAGGCGATACTGTTCAAGAAGATGATATTTTATGTGAAGTTCAAAATGATAAAGCCGTTGTTGAGATCCCATCACCAGTAGCAGGAACGGTTATTGACGTATTAATTGGAGAAGGTACTGTAGCAACTGTTGGCCAAGTTCTTGTAACATTTGATGCACCTGGCTATGAAGATCTTCAATTTAAAGGCGGTCATGAGGAAGAAGAAGTGAAACAAGAAGCTCCAGCTCCTACGCCAGCAGCAGCACCAGCAGCACCACCAGCACCAGCACCAGCACCAGCTGCTCAAGAACAAGCAGCACCAGCTCAAGCTGTGCAGCCACAAGCTGAAGTGGATCCAAATCGCCGAGTGATTGCGATGCCATCTGTTCGCAAATATGCTCGTGAAAAGGGTGTAAACATCCAGTTAGTTGCTGGATCAGGTGAAAACGGACGAGTAATTAAGAATGATATTGATGCCTTCTTAAGTGGCGGAGCAGCACAAGTTCCTAATGTTGCGGCAGAAGAAGCACCAGCAGCAGAAGCAACAGAAGCAGCAGCTGTAGCTCCAACACCGATCCCACAAGGTGAATATCCAGAAACTCGTGAAAAAATGAGCGGAATCCGTAAAGCAATTGCTAAAGCAATGGTAAACTCCAAGCATACTGCGCCACATGTTACATTAATGGATGAAGTTGAAGTAGCAAAACTTTGGGCACACCGTAAGAAATTCAAAGAAGTGGCAGCCGCAAAAGGTATCAAGCTTACTTTCTTGCCATATATCGTAAAAGCATTAACAAGTGCATTACGTGAATTCCCTGCATTAAATACTTCTTTAGATGATGCAACAAGTGAAATCGTTCATAAGCACTACTACAATATCGGAATTGCAGCAGATACTGAAAAAGGCCTATTGGTTCCGGTTGTTAAAGATGCTGACCGTAAATCTGTCTTCGCAATTTCTAATGAAATCAATGAACTTGCTGTGAAAGCACGCGATGCAAAACTTTCTCCAAACGAAATGAAAGGTGCATCATGCACAATTTCAAACATCGGTTCTGCTGGCGGTCAATGGTTTACTCCAGTTATTAACCACCCAGAAGTAGCTATCCTTGGTGTAGGCCGTATTGCAGAAAAAGCAATCGTAAAAGACGGCGAAATTGTTGCCGCACCTGTACTTGCTTTATCCTTAAGCTTTGACCACCGTATGATCGACGGAGCAACAGCACAAAATGCATTAAATCACATTAAGAGATTGTTAAATGATCCTGAACTATTATTAATGGAGGCGTAATAAATGGTTGTTGGAGATTTCCCTATTGAAACAGATACTATAGTCATTGGTGCAGGCCCTGGCGGATATGTTGCAGCTATTCGTGCAGCACAGCTCGGACAAAAAGTTACGATTGTTGAAAAAGAATATATTGGCGGTGTATGTTTAAACGTTGGCTGTATTCCTTCTAAAGCAATTATCGCAGCAGGACACCGCTACGAAACAGCAAAACATTCAGAAGCTTTTGGTGTTACGGCTGAAAATGTAAACGTTGATTTTTCAAAGGTTCAGCAATTTAAAGGCGGAATCGTAAAAAAATTAACTGGCGGTGTGGAAGGGTTACTAAAAGGAAATAAAGTAGAAATTGTTCGTGGCGAAGCATACTTTGTTGACAACAATTCCTTACGTGTAATGAATGAAAATTCTTCACAAACCTACACATTCAAAAATGCAATTATTGCAACTGGATCACGTCCAATTGAATTGCCAACATTTAAATTCTCTAAACGTGTTCTAAGTTCAACTGGCGCCCTTAACTTAGAAGAGCTTCCTAAGAAGATCGTTGTGATCGGCGGCGGTGTTATCGGAATCGAACTTGGTGGTGCATATGCAAACTTCGGTACCCAAGTAACAGTTCTTGAAGGTGCAGATGATATTCTTGGTGTAGGCTTTGAAAAACAAATGTCTGCTCTAGTTAAAAAGAGCATGAAGAATAAAGACGTTGAATTCTTCACAAAAGCAATGGCTAAAGGTGTAGAAGAAACGGAAAATAGTGTTATCGTATCATTTGAAGTAAAAGGTGAAGAGAAGAAAGTAGAAGCTGATTACGTATTCGTTATGGTTGGACGCCGTCCAAATACGGATGAAATGGGTCTTGAGCAACTTGGAATTAAAATGAGTGATCGCGGTATTATTGAAATTGATAAACAATGCCGTACAAATATCAGCAATATTTATGCAATTGGTGATATTGTCCCAGGACCACAATTAGCACATAAAGCTTCATATGAGGCAAAAATTGCTGCCGAGGCTATTTCAGGTCACCCGTCTGAAATTGACTATATCGGAATTCCGGCCGTAGTTTTCTCAGACCCTGAGCTTGCTACTGTTGGTTACACCGAAACTCAGGCTAAAGCAGAAGGTATTGAAGTCATTGCCGCGAAATTCCCATTCGCAGCAAATGGCCGTGCATTATCACTTGATAGCACTGACGGCTTTGTGAAACTAATTACTCGCAAAGAAGATAGTCTTGTCATTGGTGCACAAATTGCTGGTGCAAATGCATCTGATATGATTTCTGAATTAGGTTTAGCAATTGAAGCAGGCATGACTGCTGAGGACATTGCAATGACAATCCATGCTCACCCAACTTTAGGTGAAATGACAATGGAAGCAGCAGAAGTTGCCCTTGGAAGCCCAATTCATATTATTAAGTAAAAAAATAAGGTCCTTTCCATTTTAAATGGGAAGGGCTATTTCTTATTATTACGAAGAGTAAATTAAGGAAAATAAAAATAACCATTCAATTATGTACATATACTTCTATCATATATAAAATATTTATTAATAAGGAAATTTATCGGTTAAATGGTGGTGGAAGGATGAGAACTTATATTGTTATCTTGATACAATTGATGATTTGGAGTGGATATACGCTCATTGAATGGTTATCTAAACATGATCAGCTTGTATATAAGGTAATCATGTTTTTTGTCTTTTTTTATTTAGCTTATTTCATTGGAAGTGTCTTGATTAAACAATCTCGAAAAGCTATTTTTGTTACAGTCTTTAGCTTAACAATATACGGTTCATTTCATTACACAATAATTCTTTTTTTGCATTAAAAAAGCCCCCAAAAAGTGGGAGCAAATGGAACATCTTATTTTCTAGGATTGTAATACATAATTCTTCCATTAAAGAGATGAAGTTCACCTTGCAACTTCTTAGCAAAAAACTTTGAAAATTCGTTTGCTTTACATTTATCTCCATATGTAGATTGGTCAGGTAATGTGATTTGCAAGTATGTTTGCTCTCTTTCATCACCATTTTCCAATCGAACTGTTTCCTTATCAACGCCTACTAAAATAGCATAATAGCGATCTTGGGTTGCTGATAAATAGTACCATTTTCCACCTTTTGCATCTCGTTGTTCCTTAATTTCATACGGAAAGGATAAATTTTCATACTCCCAATCAACTTGATCGCCAGTTTTAGCAGTTATTTCTTTGTAGTAATTAAATAGTTCCTTCACTTCATCAATTGTTATGGTTTGCTTTACAGATGAAGGCACAAG
>DATFAH010000116.1:0-2520 GCA_035254805.1 Caryophanales bacterium
AAAAAATGAGGACTGTTCAACTAAACAGTCCTCATTTTATCTTAAAAATCCTAATTTTCCCCTCTAACCCTTGATCTTTTTTAACTCCTTTAAAAGTACTTTTTAAGATAAGATATCTTTCCATTTCATTTACTGCTGCAAAATGGTCAAAATACCTGCAGACGCAAAATTATCCAGTCCTAAAAATTGAGCAATTAAGATGGCAAGGGCAGACCAACAGCTGCTTTGATTGTCCGATAACCAATCTTAAATTTCATAAAGCCCTCCTATAATAGCAAGAAAAAGATGACCATTTTGATCATCTTTTTAAGTCTATCATATTCCTCTTATAGCATTTTTTGCAAGAAATCTTGTGCCCGTTGGCTTTTTGGATTTGTAAAGAAATCACTTGGGGCAGCATCCTCGACAAGCATGCCATCATCAAGGAATAAAACTCGGTCTGCTACCTCACGAGCAAAGCCCATTTCATGTGTAACAATTGCCATTGTCATTCCCGTATGGGCAAGGGTTTTCATTACCTCTAACACTTCTTTTACCATTTCAGGGTCAAGGGCAGAGGTTGGTTCATCAAATAGCATCACATCTGGCTCCATGGCAAGTGCTCTAGCAATGGCCACACGCTGTTTTTGACCACCTGATAATCTTGTTGGATACTCATTTGCTTTTTCTCTCAAACCTACCTTGTCTAAAAGCGCGAACGCAATATTTTCTGATTCCTCTTTCGATAAGCCTTTAACCTTCATTGGTGCATAGATTAAATTTTGCAAAACGGTTTTATGTGGAAATAAATGAAAATGCTGAAATACCATACCGACATTTTGGCGAACCTTCATGATGTTTGTTTTTTTATCTGTAATATCCTGATCACCGATCCAAATTCGACCAGATGTCGGCTTCTCCAAAAAATTTAAGCAGCGGAGAAAAGTAGATTTCCCTGAGCCAGATGGCCCAATTACGGCAACTACTTCCCCTTCTTTAATCGTCGTTGAAATCCCTTTTAAAACTTCAAGTTTACCAAAGCTTTTATGCAAATCCTCTACCTTAATCACTGCGTCTCATTCTCCTTTCAAGCGCTTTTCCTAAGAAGGTTAATGTAATAACCATTAGGTAGTAGATAAGGCCGGCAATGAGCAGGGGCTCAAAAAAGGAGTAGTTTTCCGCACCAACCTGGTAGGATCTGCGCATCACATCCATAACACCAATCGTTGTCACGATAGCTGATTCTTTTGTTAATGTGATAAATTCATTCATTAACGCAGGCAAGATATTTTTCAATGCTTGCGGAAGAATAATATCCCACATCATTTTCCCGTAAGGAACGCCAAGAGCCATAGCTGCCTCACGCTGTCCTTTGTCAACTGCAAGGATACCGGCACGAATAATTTCCGAAACATACGCACCTGAATTGAGGGCAAAGGATAAAATGGCTGCTGTATATGGTTCAATTTGATAGCCAAGTACTTGCGGTGATCCATAATAGATCAGCATTAATTGTAAAACTAATGGTGTTCCCCGAAAAATAGATGTATAAATATCTGCGATCCAAATTAGAATTTTAAATGAGCTAATTTTAAATAATGAAAGAATAATTCCAAGTGCAAATCCCAAAAGTCCTGCCAGAAGGACAATTTTCAGCGTAACTAAAATTCCTTCTAAAATATACGGCATTGAGGGAATGAATTGGGTAAAGTCTAAATTCATCCGTTTACAATCCTCTCTAAATAACGTGTAAAACGTTCAGAAGACAAAAGTCATTCTGAACGTTTTTTTTATTCTTTATTTTTGCTCCTCGCCAAACCATTTTACGATTAATTGATCCAATTCACCATTTTCTTTCATTTTCTTCAATTCATTGTTGAATTTTTTAGTCAGGTCGCTATTTTTAGGGAAAGCAATTGCTGATCCTGCTTCATCAGGGTTGTCACTAATGGTAAATCCTTTTAAATCTGATTCTTTTTCAAAGTAGCCTTTTGCTACCGTATCTTCAATGATGGCAGCATCGAAGCGGCCAGCTTTAATTTCTTGGATAATATCAGGAATACGATCCCTGTTTTCAATTTTAATTTGTACGGTTTTATTTATTTCTTTCGCTTTACCTTCTTGGATGGATCCAAGCTGTACACCAACCGTTTTTCCTTGTAAATCTTCGAGTTTATTGATTCCGCTATCTTTTTTGGAAACAATCATATGTTGGGCAGTATAATAAATATCACTGAAATCAACATTTTTCTTTCGTTTTTCAGTAGGTGTCATCCCAGCCAATACAAAATCGACCTGACCGGATTTTAATGATTGGATTAAACCGCTGAAATCAATATCTTTTACTTTTACTTCATAACCAAGCTTTGTTGCAATTGCTTTCGCTAAATCAACATCAAAGCCAATGATATTTTTACTTTTTTCTGTGTTAATAAATTCAAATGGCGGATAGTCAGCAGAAGTGCCCATTGTCAAAACTTTTTTCTCTTTGCTCGTTTCCGCATTATCATTTTTACTTGTTCCACATGCAGATAGGAGACC
>DATFAH010000117.1:0-4117 GCA_035254805.1 Caryophanales bacterium
AAGAGCATAATCGGCCCTACACTTACCGTAAATAATGCTGAGCCTAGAAAAGAAGTAGCGATCATTAAACTTAGCATGAAATGAGGTAGCTTAAGTTGTTTCCAAAAAAATTGTCGATATTGAATAACAAAAAACAAACCGACCGTACCGCCAATGCATGCGGCAACAAATAAACGAAATGATACTGCAGGTAAAAAGGTATAGGAAACCCATCCTAAAATCACCGATGCAATCATACCAAAAATGATTTGCGGTATCCTTGGTAAATATGTCATGAAGATCCTCCTAAAAAGGAAAGGCTGTTGAAATCAACAGCCTTTTTATCCAAAGTCTGATCGAAGTGTCCAATCAGAAAATATTAATTCTTTTGATAAAATTCACGTATTTTTTCAACTACATATTGTTGCTGTTCAATTTTTAATTCTGGGAACATTGGTAAGGATAATGCTTCAGCTGCTGCTTTCTCAGTTTCTGGCAAATCCCCATCTTTGTAACCTAATTCAGCAAATACACCTTGCAGATGAAGTGGTTTCGGGTAATAAACCATTGTTGAGACGCCTTGTTCTTTTAAATAAGCCTCGAGCTCATCTCTCTTTTGAACTCGTATGGTATATTGGTGATATACATGATAATTAAATTCTTCCTCAAATGGAATAACAACATGTTCCCCAACCATTTCCTTAATAAGTTGGTTATAGGCATATGCCCTTTCACGTCTCATTTCACTCCATTCATTTAAATGAGGGAATTTAACGTTTAAGATAGCGGCTTGCATTTCATCAAGACGGCTGTTATAGCCAAGAATGTTGTGATAATATTTTGGTTTACTTCCATGGACACGAAGAACCTTCATTTTCTCGCCAATTTCATCGTTATTTGTGATAATCATTCCAGCGTCGCCATATGCACCAAGGTTTTTTGTTGGGAAGAAGCTATAAGTAGCAACAGTCCCTAGTTCGCCAACTTTTTTCCCTTTATACATAGAGCCAATGGATTGAGCGGCATCTTCAATAATAAACAGGTTATGTTTGTCAGCAATTTCCTTAATCGCATCCATATCTGCCATTTGGCCATATAAATGCACTGGAATGATTGCTTTTGTTTTAGGAGTAATCGCTTTTTCAATGGAAGCTGGATCAATGTTAAATGTTTTTGGGTCAATGTCAACAAACACTGGAACTCCACCAGATCTTGCGACTGCACCAGCTGTTGCAAAGAAGGTAAAGGCTGGAACAATTACTTCATCGCCTGGTTTGAGATCACAGCCAAGAAACGCAATGTTTAAGGCATCACTACCATTCGCTACACCAATACCATATTTGGCATTACTATATTCAGCAACATCTTTTTCAAGCTTCTTAACTTGGTCTCCAAGAATAAAATGGGCATTAGACATAACTTCGTCTAAAGCAGGAAGAATTTCAGCTTTCAAATTTTGATATTGCTCAGTTAGATCAAGCATAGGTACTTTCATCATTCATTCTCTCCTTAAAGTTTATGATATAAATCGGTTAATCGGGCTGCCTCATTCTCCCAACTATATTTCTTTAGGATAGCTTCCCGTCCATTTCTTCCGAGTCTTTCTGCTTCCTGTGGATTTCTATATAACCAAAGAATAGCCTCTGAAATCTCTTCAATATTTAATGGATCAACACAAATACCACATTGACTTTCCTCAATAATTTCTTTCCATACAGGGAAATTAGAAGCAATCACTGGAATCCCAGCTGACATATATTCAAAAAGTTTAATTGGATAGGAAACCATATACCTCGGCTCAGGGCGTAAAAGAACCAATCCTACAAAGGCATGTCCAAGATATTCTTTCACTTCTTTTCGACTCAGCCAACCAGCATGATCAATATACTTCCAGCCATTTCTCTTCTTCACCTGTTCTTCCAAGCTCTCTGGTGAAAACTTACCAGCCAACGTTAACTGGATCGGTTCTACTTTATTGACCAATTCCATTGCATCGACCATTTCTTCAATTCCTCTGAGCTTAGTAATTCCACCGATATAAATAGCTGTTTTATGTGCAACTTGATCAGAAGATGAAAGGTTTTCAGTAATTAATTCATTCGTAATCGGAAAGTTATGAATGGATACACTGTTCGAATTATACGTTTTAAAGCGTTGGTTTATCGTTGGGGTTGCTGTAACAACTGCATCGAACCGCTTTGATGAGAATTTTTCAATCCCTTTTACCATTTTCGAAATGGACTGACGTAAAAAGGAAGGGATCCATTCTTTTGAAAGAACCTGTTCAGGGACATCTTCATGGACATCATAAATAACCTTTTTCCCTTTTCTTTTTAACATTAATCCAATAGGAAGAAGTTCGGGATCATGAAAATGATAGACGTCAGCATCGATTTCAAGCGCTTTTTTATAAACCTTTTGTGGTCCTTTTAAAATTCTTAAATATCGATTACCTGCATTCACACCTACTCCAACGATTTTCACACCATCTTTTGTATATGTATCACTATTGGCAACAATAAGGGTTGTATCGAAACCACTCTGCTGCAAATAACGGCACTCTTTTACAAAAATCCGGATATCTTCTGCTGGATGAACCGATGTTAGATGACAAATTTTCATTAATATCCACTCACTTTGATGTGCTTTAAAAGGGAGGCAGGCCCACAAGAACCTCCCCCCATACTAGAGTATATTGTTAGGAATCAGATTCCCGAAATTATAAACGATCGTATTTCTTAGCCAGGTGTGCAACATGCTTCATTGCATTTCTTGTATCAAAAATTGATTTTGCACTGCGCGCGATCATCTCGTAGTCAAAGTCACTATGATCTGTTGCAATAATGACAAGATCTGCATTTTCAATTAATTCTTGGGTAAGTGGAACAGGATGAACGATATCCCCATCCAATTTAAATTTGCTTACATACGGATCAACAGCTACCCAATCAGCACCTGCTTTTGTTAAAAGCTCCATAATTTCAAGTGATGGAGATTCACGGACATCATCAATATCCTTTTTATAGGCAACTCCTAAAACAACTACTTTTGAACCGTTAATGGCTTTTTTATCCGTATTTAAAATCTTCATTGAACGCTCGATTACAAATTCCGGCATTGCATTATTAATCTCACCTGCAAGTTCAATTAATTTAGTATGGTAGTTATATTCTCTTGCTTTCCAAGTTAAGTAGAACGGATCGATAGGAATACAATGTCCGCCAAGCCCAGGACCTGGATAAAAAGGCATAAATCCATATGGTTTTGTTGCAGCCGCATCGATTACTTCCCAAACATTGATGCCCATGCGGTCACATAATACAGCCATTTCGTTAGCTAAGGCAATGTTAATATGACGGAAAGTGTTTTCAAGAATTTTTTCCATTTCGGCTACAGCCGGGCTGGATACTTGATGCACATCTCCTTCTAAAACACTCTTATATAAAAGGGAAGCAATTTCTGTACATGCAGGTGTAATACCGCCGACAACCTTCGGAGTATTTTTTGTATTGTAGTGTTTATTACCTGGATCCACACGTTCAGGTGAATAGGCAAGGAAGAAGTTTTCGCCAACCTTTAAGCCTGATTTTTCAAGTATTGGTTTTAATACCTCTTCTGTTGTACCAGGGTAAGTAGTACTTTCTAATACAACAAGCATTCCATCATGCATATATTTTGCAATTTCAGCACCTGAGTTCTCAACATAAGAAGTGTCTGGCTGTTGGTATAAATCAAGTGGTGTTGGAACACAAATTGCAACAGCATCAACTTCTTTAATTAGAGAATAATCTGTTGTTGCAATAAACTGTTTACTTTTTGTGATTTCAGTTAGTTCTTCGTCTACAACGTCACCAATATAATTAACACCATTGTTTACCAAATCAACACGGGATTGTTGGACATCGAAGCCAATTACTTTAAAACCAGCCTTTGCCTTTTCAACCGCTAGTGGTAATCCTACATATCCTAAACCAACAACACCAATTGTTGCATTTTTAGAATCAATTTTGTTAAATAATTCACGAGCTACAGAATTTAACTCTTTCATTTTGGTCATTTCCTTTCATTAAGAAAAATTATTTTAATGGAAACTTGATTGGTTGCTTCTAAATTAAGCATATTGATCAATACTGAAATG
>DATFAH010000118.1:0-5733 GCA_035254805.1 Caryophanales bacterium
CAATCAATGGTTTAGAATCTGGCTGCATATGTTAATATGTGGTCTTTTTTAAAAAAACTAAGTCTTAAGTCTTAGATTATTTTACATTTATGGTCTATAGGTAGTAGAGGGATTTTCGACTACCATAATAATAAGGGTTTGATGAAACCCTCATTCTATTTCGAACGAATATTAATTAAGGACATTAAGTCAGGAGTCGGTTTATGATGAATCCGTTTCTATCCATTGTGATACGAACTGCTATTGCCATCCCGGCAGCTTTTGTTGCTAGTTTAATTAGTTATTTTAGTTTTGATCAAACGCTTTTGTTGTCGGGAGTCATTTCCATCATTGCTGGATATCTTACATCCCATGTCGTCAAAATGTATCGGACACATCTTTTTTTAAAGAAACAAAAGCTTACAAGAAAAGAATATAAATATATTAAGAAAAACTTAGAGGAAGCAAAGCAGCGACTTTCACGACTTCAGAAAGCATTGTTTTCGTTCCGGGATTTTCAGTCCCTGAAACAACGAAAAGATCTTCTTATTTTGACAAAAAATATTTATAGCATTACAAAAAAAGAACCGAAACGCTTTTACCAGGCGGAAAAGTTTTATTTTTCCCACTTAGAATCTATAGTGGAACTCTCTGAAAAATATGCTTTTTTATCAAAACAGCCGAAAAAGACACATGAGCTAGAGCAATCACTCTCTGAGACTCGTAAAGAAATTAAAGATTTTGCGTATACTATTGAAAAGGATTTGCATCAGATCTTATCTGGGGATGTTGATCAACTAAACTTCGAATTAGATGTCGTAAAGCATATTAAATCCAATAAGGATCCCATAAACCATGATGAAAGCAGGAAGTTATGATGAGCGAGAACATAATGGATGATCTCCTTATAAATCCATTTGGCGAGCATAAAGAGCTGCACCAGCAAACTGTTACACAAGCCAAACCGTCTAAATTGCTTGATGTCATTCCAGAGGAAAATAAAGCAAAGGCCATAGAGCTCGCAAAACAAATTGATCCAACTAATTACCAAGCAATGATATCTTATGGTACACAAGCCCAAGGAAAGTTATTATCTTTTTCACATTCGATGCTGGAACAGGTTCAAAAGGATGATATCGGAGAAGTGGGACAAATCATTAGTGACCTCATGAAGAAGCTGAATGATATGAACCTAGACGAGCTAAAAGTGCAAAAACAATCTTTTATTTCGCGGATGTTTGGAAAAATATCAAACTCCATTCAAGAAGTTTTATCCAAATATCAAAAAACGGGTGCACAAATTGAACGGATCAGTGTAAAACTGGAACGAAGCAAGAATGTACTGTTGACAGATATTAAACTGCTTGAACAATTATATGAAACAAATAAAGAGTATTTTCATGCGCTGAATATTTATATTGCAGCAGGGGAATTGAAGCTCGAAGAACTGAATGATGTAACGATTCCAGCGTTGCAGAAATTAGCTGAAGAAACACAGGATCAAATGAAATTCCAAGAAGTCAATGACATGATCCAATTTGCCGATCGTTTAGATAAACGTCTTTACGATTTAAAATTAAGCAGGGAAATTACGATCCAAAGTGCTCCGCAAATTCGTTTGATCCAAAATACAAACCAGACACTTGTGGAAAAAATTCAATCTTCGATTATGACAGCCATACCATTATGGAAAAACCAAGTAGCGATCGCACTTACGCTAATTAGGCAGCGTCATGCGCTAGAAGCACAAAAACAAGTGTCGAAAACTACGAATGAGCTTCTTTTGAAAAATGCTGAAATGTTAAAAACGAACACCATCGAAACCGCAAGAGAAAATGAAAGAGGACTTGTTGATATCGAAACATTAAAGAAAACACAAGAAAGCTTGATTTCCACTCTTGAAGAAACATTACGAATTCAAGAAGAGGGTCGGAGCAAACGCCGCATGGCCGAAAATGAATTAGCGGCAATGGAAAATGATTTGAAGCAAAAGTTGATTAGTATAAAAGGTGAGTAAAACTGTATGGATTTTGAATTCATGCAGTTTTTTTGCTAAACTTCAATATCTCATTTTTTATAAACCTTCCAGTTTTTCAGGCATGTTCTATTTTTTACCGAGTATTAGTAATTACATAGCGCCTTTTAGTTGGAAGAGCAGTCTATATGAAATAACTTAATATTCTTTCTACTATTGAAAAATTGTTTTATACTATTTGTAAAGTATTTCTAATTGAAGGAGGAATGGTTATGAGAGTTTTAGTGGTTGGTGCTGGAGCAATTGGTGGATATTTTGGCGGGAGGCTGCTCGAAAAAGATGTGGATGTCACTTTCCTTGTGAGGGAACGCAGGAGAAAGCAGCTGAAAGAACACGGACTTATCATTGAAAGTGTAAATGGGAATGCCTCTTTTACACCAAAAACAATTGTAACCGGTGAAAACGCTGATCATTTTGATCTGGTTATCCTTTCGACAAAAGCCTATCATCTGGAAGGGGCTATTGAAGATATACGCCCATATGTAACTGAAGGCACGATGATCATGCCACTGCTAAATGGAATCTCGCATATTCAGAAACTAATTGATGAGTTTGGAAAAGAGAATGTGATTGGCGGCCTTTGTTCCATAGAATCCACCCTAGATAATGAAGGGAAAATTCTTCAAACAAGTGCGCTTAATAACTTGGTATTTGGAGAACTTACAACCAAGAGGACGGAACGGATTTTAAAAGTTGAAGAATTGTTTAGCGGTACAAAAGTAAACTATAAATTAAGTGATAATGTGAACCAGGATTTATGGCATAAATATTTGTTTATTACGACAATGTCTGGGATTACCACATTGATGAGATCTTCGATTGGTCCTATTCGCGAGGAAGAAAGCAGCTATCAAACACTTAAAAGCCTATTAAAGGAAATTATCTCACTAATGAACCAAGTTCAAGCCCCACTTGCTGAAAATATTGAGGAAATTCAACTGAAGCAGATTAATGGTTTAGGGTACCCGATGAAAACATCCATGCAAAGAGATATGGAAAAATCCCTGCCAGTCGAGGCTGATCACCTGCAGGGTTACTTATTAGAGATTGCCCGTAAAGAGGGACTATCGGCACCCGTTTTACAAGCAGCATATGGTAATTTGAAAGTTTATGAGGGCCAGTTATCTAAATAAGAATATAAAAAGCTGTATGGAATTTATTTTCTGTTAATAAGAGCTTTTAAGAGTTATAGTATATAAACGCGTTTAATGGAGTTGAAGTTAAAATGGGGAAACACCAAAGGTAAAGCGGATTACCACTATCTACATAAAGTAAAATAATACTAGAGCAAGAAGTGAAAAAGCCTGCAACTGGTGGGCTGCAGGCTCTGAACAATCTTTTGCTTTATTTTTAAAAAACCTTCTACATTAACAACATCTGGAAACTTTTCCGCCTTTTGCATTATAGCGGGCATCCTGAGCTTCACAGAAAAATTCTTTTCTTGATTTAACTGGGTGATCAGGATGATGGGAGTGCATATGTTCCACATATTTTTCATAACTCGGAACCCCGACTAAAAGACTGATAAATTGTTTCCGATAATCCATCATGTTTTTAAATTGATTAAACATATGTTTTGACATCTCCTTTGCCTCGTGGCACATAAGGGGATTCGCGTAATGGCAGTTTGTGATTGTTTAAAATTTGAATCCAAATTCGAATGGCTGCAATCAGGATGACGACAACAACAGCCATGAAAATACCAGTAAGTGTTGCGTCTACATAATCGTTAATGAGCACTTGTTTCATTTGAGCAGCACTTGTCGCTGGAGCAAGAACCTCACCATTATCATAAGCTTTCTTAAAAATTTTTGAATGGGCTAAGAAACTGATTTTTGGATTATCATGGAACAGCTTTTGCCATCCTGCAGCTAAGGTAACGATTAATAGCCAAGTTGTTGGCAGGAGTGTAACCCATACATATGCTTTTTTACCCATTTTAAATAGAATGGTTGTGCCAAGAAGTAGGGCAATTCCAGCAAGCATTTGGTTCGCAATCCCGAATAACGGCCATAGCGTATTAATTCCGCCAAGTGGGTCGATAACCCCTTGATAAAGGAAGTAACCCCATAAGGAAACGCATAGAGCAGTTGCGATAAGGTTTGGAACTAGAGCTTCAGTACGAGCAAATGGTTTATAGGCTGTTCCAACAAGGTCTTGAATCATGAAACGGCCGACCCGTGTTCCAGCATCAATCGTTGTTAAAATGAACAACGCTTCAAAAAGAATGGCAAAATGGTACCAGAAAGCCATTAAGGCTTTCCCGCCAATGACTTTTGAAAAAATAGTTGCCATACCAATTGCAAGTGTTGGAGCTCCACCCGTTCTAGATAGAATGGATTGTTCACCAACGTCTTTGGCAAGAGTTGTTAATTGATCAGGTGTAATGGTAAAGCCCATATCTGTAACAGCTTTTGCAGCAGAAATGGCATCTGCTCCAATTAATGCTGGTGGGCTATTGATAGCAAAATAGATTCCAGGTGTAAGGACACAAGCGGCGATCATCGCCATTACGGCAACAAAAGATTCTGTAAGCATGGCGCCATATCCAATTGGTCGAGCGTGTGATTCGATCTCGATCATTTTTGGAGTGGTTCCGGATGATACGAGAGCATGGAACCCGGAAACAGATCCACAAGCAATTGTTATAAATAAGAATGGGAAAAGATTCCCGACAAAAACAGGCCCTGTTCCATCAATAAATTTAGTGACTCCGGCCATTTGTAGATCTGGAGCAACAATGATAATTCCTAATGCAAGAGCAAGAATGGTACCTACTTTTAAGAAAGTACTTAAATAATCGCGTGGTGCCAACAGCAGCCACACAGGAAGTACAGATGCAATAAAACCATAAATAATCATCATAATAGCAATGGTTTCACCTTTGAAAGTGAACATAGCAGCTAATGAAGGATTTTCGGATACAATCTGCCCCAAATAAAGGGATAGAAGCAATAGAACAATCCCGATTATAGATGCTTCGCCAACACGGCCTGGGCGGATAAATCGCATATAAATCCCCATGAAAATAGCGATTGGGATTGTACATGCAATGGTAAACATTCCCCATGGGCTTCCGGTTAAGGCCTTTACAACAACTAATGCTAAAACAGCCAATAAAATAATCATAATTCCTAAAATACCAATCATGGCAATAAAGCCTGTCACACGACCCATCTCTTCTTTAATCATTTCGCCAAGAGATTTACCATTTCTGCGCATAGAACCAAATAAAATAATGAAATCTTGAACGGCGCCGGCTAAAACAACACCAACGACAATCCAAATTGTTCCTGGCAGATAACCCATTTGGGCGGCAAGGATTGGACCAACAAGCGGGCCTGCTCCGGCAATGGCAGCAAAGTGATGACCAAATAATACCCATTTGTTAGTTGGGACATAATCCTTTCCATCGTTGTGAATTTCCGCAGGTGTTTTCCGGTTATCATCTAACTGGAAAACCTTTTTTGCGATAAAGTGGCTGTAGAAACGGTATCCAATTGCATAGACACACACTGCAGCAGTAAGCAGCCAAATGGCATTTACAGTTTCGCCTTTGTTTAAAGCCATGACTGCAAAGCCTGCTGCTCCAAGAGCGGATACCACGCCCCAAATAATAATAGATTTTAAAGCTTTCATTTTTTCCCCACCTTTCTATAATCTACCAACTATTATAATTTATATTTTTCAATTTTCAAACAATTTTCGAATGTTTTGTG
>DATFAH010000119.1:0-2116 GCA_035254805.1 Caryophanales bacterium
ATGCACAGCTTATTTTTGCTACTCATGATACTACCCATCTTAGTAAAAAGCTTTTTAGAAGAGATCAAATTTGGTTTGTAGAAAAAGATAGATTTGGCTGTTCAGATTTATATTCTTTGGTAGAATATAAATTAGATGAAGAAAAAGTTAGAAATGATGCATCTTTTGAGAAAGATTATATTTTAGGGAAGTATGGAGCAATTCCTTACATTGGAAGAGTTGAGTTTCTGGGGGATAAAGATGGGCAGTGATGACTTATTTAAAAAAAGTAAGGCTGAACGAATTTTTGGAAGGAAAGTGGGAACCAAAGGGAAACCTAAGGACAGTTTCCTTATAGTTTGTGAAGGTAAGAAAACAGAACCGCTTTATTTTGACTCCTTTAGAGTAAAGACAGCATCCATAAAAGTTTTAGGATTAGGTTGTGATCCTCTTACATTAGTAGAAGAAACAATCAATTTAAAAAGTCAAGGTACATATGATCAAGTTTGGTGTGTGTTTGATCGAGATAACTTCCCTGAAGATAGGGTTAGAGAGGCATTTGAGTTAGCGAAAAAAAATAGAATTGATATTGCTTATTCAAATGAATCTTTTGAATTATGGTATCTCCTTCATTTTCACTACTATAATACAGCTTTGAGTAGATCAAGTTATGAACCCATATTGTCTAATCATTTAGGATATAAATATGAAAAAAACAATCCCCAAATGTATGAAATATTATTGGATCGACAACCTACAGCAATAAAGCTAGCTGAAAAACTTCTATCAAACTATTCATATGATGATCCAATTCACAATAATCCTCAAACTACAGTACATTTGCTTGTTAAGCAATTAAATATTTATATTTAAGAAACGAGGGGACGGCTTTCGTGTTTCTTCGGGGCGTCACTGTGAACATAAGTTTTTACCTTTTCAAAACAGAATAATTTGGGATATAATGGACATACAATAAAAAGAGAAGTGCGTCAACACTTCTCCCTGCAACCTCTACCGTCAGGGTGGTTGTTGTCATAGCAGTTTATTTGTGAGAACCACCCTTTTGCTTCCTACGGCGTGGGGTGGTTTTCTTGTGCTCTAGAATGTTTTTCCTAAAGAAATAAGCTGTTGTTTTTCGCATTATTCACTTCAGAATTTCTCGTAGTATTTCAAAAATGTTTCCATGATTATCACCTCCTTTCCTTGTAAAAAGAAAGAAGAGCAATAACCAACCACCCTCACAATATTTAGTTGCTATTTTGGTTTACCGTATTCTTCCATTCATCCAACCTATCAACATTCGACATTTTTCTAGGCATCACCGTGATCAATAATTGACGGAATATTCATGGTTCAAAATCCAAGAATTATCCCCGTGTTTCACTATAGAAACATGAGGTTGGTACTCGCATTTCTACTATAAGGATTATGTGATTGGTCAGGAAGCGATTTGGTATGGTTGAGATTGGACAGGATAAGTGCTTGCCTGATGTAAATAGAAATGAACTAGTGATAAATATATTAGTAATCATAAAAAATATTCTATCGTAATAAGACAATCTAGGAAACTCATAAACTGGAAAAATAACATGAGGAGTCTCGAAAAATGAAAATGTTGATAACTACCGTTAACCTAACTATCGGAGATATTCAATTGGATGTAAAAGGGATATATTCAGCTATTTCCTTCTAAAACTCTATTAATTTACTTCCTAGTATATCGGAAAAAGTGCTATTTTTTAAATTTTTTTCTTAATGTAACGTGGGAACGATTCGAAGCCACTGAAAAAGGCCAATTTCGTGGGAGCCGGCCAAGTGGGGTTCCGCCCTAGAATTAACCTAAAAATTTCAAGATATGTTTCCATGATTATCACCTTTTCTAATATGCGTGGTAGATGTATTAATAAAACAGGCAAAATAAAAAAGCCCACCACCTATTAAGTGATGAGCTATCGAGATCAGTTTCTTCTATAAAAATAATTTAACAAAACAAACTCCAAATTCTAAAATTAAGCATCTTCTTTTGTAATTTCTGATATAGATTTTAATGTCCAAGAAACCTTTTCCCTAGAACTACTCTTAGTAGTAACCTTTAACAATATAGCCTTACATTGTTGATCAAGTACAAATGAAGCAA
>DATFAH010000120.1:0-4738 GCA_035254805.1 Caryophanales bacterium
TAAACCTGGCCAACTCATAATGAACTACCTTCCACACGATAGCAGCTTTTTATCTCAATAATACCTTTCATATCACGAAGTTGGTGATAAATTTTTTCATAATCTGTTAATGATGATCGATGTGTAACCAATACAATTTCTGCTACTTCATTTTTCTTTACCGGCAGCTGCAGGATCTTTTCAAAGCTTACACCATGCTTTGCAAAAGTGGATGTAATATCTGAAAAAACACCAACTTCATCTTGCACATGCAATCTTAGAAAATATTTAGAGAATTTCTCATCTGCATTCTTTAAGTGTTTTGGATGTTGAGGTGTAACCGCACTTCGGCCATTCACACCTAATCGTAAATTTTTGATTACTCCAACCAAATCAGATACAACGGCTGTTGCAGTCGGCAAGCTTCCGGCCCCCGGTCCATAAAACATTGTTTCGCCAACTGCTTCTCCATATACATAAACAGCATTATATTCATTTTGAACAGAAGCAAGCGGGTGAGTATCAGATAAGAAAGTTGGCTGGACACTTACCTCCACTTTCCCTTTATCACGATGGGCATACCCGATCAGTTTCATTGTGTAGCCAAATTGTTTTCCATAACGTAAATCCTCTTCGGTAACCTGTGAAATGCCGCAAACCTTCACATCGGCAAGATCAATATTCATCGAAAATCCGAGTGTCGCTAAAATCGCCATTTTCCTTGCAGCATCTAAACCTTCAACATCAGAAGTAGGATCCGCTTCCGCAAAGCCCAAATCCTGAGCTTCCTTTAAAACAGCCTCATAAGCAAGACCTTCTTTACTCATTTTCGTTAAAATATAGTTTGTTGTTCCATTAACAATTCCCATCATTTTTGTTATATGATCAGACGCTAAGCCATCAACTAATCCCCTTAAGATCGGTATTCCGCCAGCCACGCTTGCTTCGTAAAATAGGTCACAATGATACTCAGATGCTACCGCAAGCAACTCTGAACCATGTAATGCCATCAAATCCTTATTTGCCGTCACAACATGCTTACCCCTCTGAAGGGCTTCAAGTAAATAACCTTTAGTTAAGTCTATTCCACCCATTACCTCAATCACGACATCTATTTCAGAGTCATTTAAAATATCTTCCGGGTTGGTCGTTAATAAATGGCTGTCTACCATGACTTCCCTTTCTTTTTGTAAATCCTGAACAAGTATTTTTTTTACTTTCACTGGGCAACCCACTTGATGCATTAATTTTTCTTGATGATCTTCAATAATTTTAACAACCCCAGTGCCAACAGTACCAAATCCAAATAATCCGATTGAAATACCCTTCATAATTTCCCCTCCTACACTATGTCTTTCCTATGTGTGCAAATGTATTTATATAGAAGACATTATAAAACGCACTATATTTTTTTACAATAGAGTAAAATCCATGAAAAATAATTGTAATCGCTTACTACAGCACCGATCATAGATTTTGCATTTTCGAAAAAATATTTTTTTGAAAAGTAATTTTTTTACTCTTTACAACCATAAAATAGGGATGTAGAATATTCATAAAATAATGAACTTTGTGAATGATTTAATAATTAACAGTAATGATGAAGACGGTATTAGGAAAAAGCATTAGAGAGCCGGTGGTTGCTGCAAACCGGTGCTTATTCTTAACATACCCAGCACTTCTAAACTGGTTTGCTGAAAAATAGAAAAGCGTAAGCGCCTAATATAGGATAGTCGACTAAAATCCGCAACGTCCTGTTGCGAACGTCGACTTCAGAACATCCTGTTCAAGTCCGACAAGCTTAAGACGTAACCCGCAGGAAGGGCTCGCCCTCCGGAGGGGGACGGCTTAAGACCTCGAGCTGCTCGAAGCACAGCTCCTCGCAAGATACTCGAGGAAGCTAAGTCGGGGATGAAAACTGGCTAGGCGCTGAAGCTAGACATTTAAAGTAGGCAAGCTCGGCATTAAGCCGTTAAAAATTGGAGGCCGCAGTATTTTTGCGGCAAAAGAGGGTGGCACCACGTCCGTATACCACGTCCCTCATAACAGGATTTACGTCTGTTATGGGGGACGTTTTTATTTTATTAGAAAAGCGTAAGCGCCCTGGTCAGCGGCGTATGGCCTGGAGCTCTCCAACTGAGATAAAGGAAACACGAAGAGCGTAAGCGATTCGATGTTGACTTATCGTAGGGCGGAGAGCGAAGGACACTAGCCGCTAGGGCGCAGGAGCTAGACAAAAAAAATAAGTGAAAGGATGATTTTAATGCTTTTAAATCAGCAATACTTGTTTACGCCTGGCCCCACCCCTATTCCTGATCGTGTAAAGCAAGCCATGAACCAACCGATAATCGGACATCGCAGCAATGCCTTTTCGCTACTTTTAGAGGAAGTTTCCACAAGATTACAGCCTATTTTCGGTTCTGAAAATCCTGTCACAGTAGTCGCTGGCAGTGGTACGTCAGCTTTGGAAGCTGCCGCAGCAAATGTAATAGAAGAAAATGACGAGGTAGTGGTGATTGTTACCGGAGCATTTGGCGACAGGTTTGCAACGATTTGTGAAACATTTGGTGCAAATGTTCATCGACTAAATATCGAATGGGGAAAAACATGTGCCCCAGACCAGTTGGAAGACTATTTAAAATCACTTCAAAAAAATATAAAAGCTGTGTTCGCTACTTATTGTGAAACATCGACAGGTGTTTTTAATCCGATAAAGGATCTAGGAAGAGTAACAAAAGATCTGACTGACGCCCTTTTTATTGTTGATGGCGTAAGCTGCATTGGTGCCGTTCCGGTTGATATGGCTGATTGGAACATTGATATTCTTGTTTCTGGCTCACAAAAAGCATTGATGCTCCCTCCTGGTTTGGCATTTGTTGCCGTCAATCAAAATGCCAAAGAGGTGATCCAAGGCTGTCAATCAAAACGTTTCTACTTGGACTTGAACCGATATTTGTCATCCTACGATAAGGAAAGATCCACACCTTTTACACCCGCTGTTTCCCTGATTTATGGAGCACTTGAGGTTTGTCGCATGATAGAAGAAGAAGGATTTGAACACGTAATCAACCGACATCGGCTTTTAAGAGACATGTTACGCGCGGGATTAAAAGCGATTGAATTACCGCTATTAGTTGCAGATAAAGAGGCCTCAACAACCGTAACTGCTGTTCAAACTATTGATGATTCATCTAAGCAAATTAAGAAAGTTTTGCAAGATAAGTTTTCCATTTCCCTAGGCGGGGGGCAAAAACAGCTGAAGGGGAAAATTTTCCGAATTGGCCACATGGGCTATTGTACTCCATTTAATATTTTAAAAGTTTTAGGAAGCATTGAAATGTCACTTCTTGAATTAGATGGTAAGGCTGTTTTAGGAAAGGCGACAAAAAAGGCTCAGGAGGTTTGGATGGAATATGTATAAAATACTCGTTACAGACGGAATAAGCGATACTGGTTTAAAAGAGCTTTTTGACCACCCTGATTTTTTAATTGAGCGAAAGCCCACCTTACCAGAGGAAGAACTAAAAAGGATTATTGGTCAATATGATGCTCTAATTGTTCGCAGCCAAACAAAGGTAACCGAAGCACTGCTTCAATCTGCTGGCTCACTCCGTGTAATCGCCAGAGCTGGTGTTGGAGTTGACAATATTGATGTCAATGCCGCAACGAAAAAGGGCATTATTGTCATTAATGCTCCAGGTGCGAACACGATTGCCGCTACTGAACATACTTTGGCAATGATGCTTTCTTTAGCAAGAAAAATACCGCAAGCATACATGACAACTTCTGACGGAAAATGGGATCGAAATTCTTTTAAAGGGGTGGAATTATATAAGAAAACACTTGGTGTCATTGGTATGGGGAAAATTGGGGCAGAGGTGGCGAAACGGGCCAAAAGCTTTGGGATGAATATTCTCGGATTTGACCCATACCTTACTGAAGAACGGGCTGAAAAGCTTGGTGTGACAAAAACAAGCTTAGATAAGATTGCCGAGGAGTCTGATTTTATTACCATCCATACCCCATTGACCAGTGAAACTAAAGGGCTGATAAATGAAGATTATTTAAGGAAGACAAAAAAAGGAGTCCGGTTTATCAATTGCGCCCGTGGGGGAATTATTGATGAAAAAGCATTGGTTGAAGCGATTCAATCTGGTCATGTAGCTGGTGCTGCTCTTGATGTTTTTGAAAAAGAGCCAATTGCAAATCAAGATTTGTTACAGAATCCTAATATTATCGTGACACCTCACCTTGGAGCCTCAACTGTTGAAGCACAAGAGAAGGTCGCCCAAGAAGTAAGTGCGGAAATCATTGAAATCTTTGAAGCTGGATCGATCCATAATGCCGTCAATATGCCGCAAATGTCTTGTGAAGCCCAGCAAAAAATGAAGCCATATTTACTGCTCGGTGATCAAGTTGGAAGTTTGGTAATTCAATTGTTTAGACAAGCCCCGGCTAAAATTGATATTCAATATTACGGCGAACTAATAGATGAGGACACTGCCCTGTTAACAAGGAGTATGATCAAAGGGATTTTATCCCATCATTTAAGTGACTCTGTTAACCTCATTAACGTGTTCCATTTATTAAGAGAACAAGGTGTTTCCTATAATGTTCAAAAAAATGCTTCTAATAAAGGATTTGCAAATTATTTGGAATTAACGATTTCCAATGTAAGGCAATCTGCTACGATTGGGGCAACGGTTTTAAATGGCTATGGCGCAAGGATTGTAAAAATAAACGATTACCGAATAGATGT
>DATFAH010000121.1:0-3670 GCA_035254805.1 Caryophanales bacterium
GCTCTTCTTTTCTTTATCTGACAGAGACGTCATTTCGATGAAACGACTGAATGAAAATAATGAAATGGAATCCCAGATGGTGAAAATCCATCCCCAAGGAGACTGACCTAGCTTGGGAAGCCTAATCTAGGGCAACATCGTGAGGCGTTGTCTGAAGGAGATGCGGAAAGTCGAGAGACCCGTAGGCGAATAGGTAGACCCTAATGCAATAAGTGTGAAGCACGGCGGCGGGCTAAGTTGGTGACTCTTCGAAAAGTGAGGAAACCCACTTAAAGGCATTTTCTTTAGAAGTCAGACCAAGAAAATGTGACTTAGAACGTGATGGTGCAGGGTATGCTTAGAAGGGAAATGCGGTAACCCCGTGAGGTCTCCATCTTACCGAACAAGCAGGGTTCTAGCCTATAAGGGTAATCCGAAATGGCGATGAACAGATGGAGAAGTCAGATGTTCTCATAGTACGGAAGTAGTATGGTGACTAAACATCGTATGAACGGAAGGGGAACAACTTATGGCTCCAAGTCATGAACAAGATGTAATGTTAACAATCACGTTACTGAGGTAAAACCGTTTGAAAGTACATCAAGGAAAGGCATGGAATAGGTAATGAATCAAGAGTGGAAATTTAAACTTCATAGTGTATATGGACAACTACTATTTGACCGTAAACTTACCCAAAGTTTTGAGCAAGTAAAAGAGAACAAGGGTAAAGGTGGAGTAGATGGGGAAACAATAGAAAGCTACGAAGCGAGACTGCAAGAAAATATCATGAACCTTCTTGAGAAGTTGAGAACAAAGACTTATCAAGCTCAACCTGTTAGAAGAGTATATATTCCCAAGAAAAATGGAAAGAAGCGACCACTTGGTATTCCCACAATTGAAGACCGAATAGTCCAACAAAGTGTAGTGAATGTTTTACAGCCAAAATTTGAAGATAACCTATTCCATAATTGGTCAGTAGGATACAGACCGAATCGTGGAGTGCAAAGAGCTCTGGAATTAATTCTTTGGAACATTGAACAAGGATACAATCATATCTATGATTGCGATATAAAAGGCTTCTTTGATAATATACCTCATAAGAAACTTATGGGTATATTAAAGAAATACATATCGGACCGTACGGTTCTTGGGATAATTGAACAGTGGCTTAAAGCAGGGCATATGGAGGAAGGTAAACTAATACACTCTGACTATGGTACACCTCAGGGAGGAGTGATTTCCCCCTTACTTGCCAATGTGTACCTAAACGAGCTTGATTGGCTTTGGGACTTACATGGGATACGCTTTGTCCGTTACGCAGACGATTTCTTATTATTCGCAAAAGATAAGAAAAAGATTGAAGAAGCCGCTGCATTAACGAAGGAGAAGCTTCATGAATTAGGATTGGAAATATCGAAAGAGAAGACTAGAGTTGTTAATTTTAACCACGATGACTTTGACTTTCTAGGATTTACCTTTTATCATTGGAAACCCAGGAAGAAGGACAATAAACCTCACTTTCAAGTCACTCCAAAAGCTGACTCTTTAAAAGATTTTAGGGTGAAAATTAAGGAAAAGACAAGAAAGACCCTAACCTTAAATAAAGAAGAATGGGTGGAACGAGTAAATCCTATCATACGTGGAAAAGTCAATTATTATGTGACCATAATCAAGGCGATTAAAATGAATGAAGAACGCGGGCAGAGAAGTCACTGTCGAACAAGAATGATGAGAAGAATTTTATCTGATATAGATGGATATATAAGGAAAAGACTTCGAGTGGCATTCATTCATAAACACCCATCTCAAAGAAAAGGGATGAAAATGAACAGCCTGTGGAACAACAAATTCTTTCTTAAGATTAAACTGATTCCTGGATATTGGCTTTATCTAAATAAAGCCTATGGGTACACAGAGGAACAGTACATAAATGACATGATCAAATCATCTAAAATGAAATTACAGAAGAAGATTAAAAGAGCAAAAGAAAAAGGTAAGGAGTATTATACCCCTAACCGTCTCCAAAAGATGCAAAATGCTTGGAACGCATCCTCTTGATTAACATTATTAACAAATAAGCCATATAGGTAAGCCGTATGCCTTAGTAGGGCATGTACGGTTTGATAAGGGGGAAGCCTTGAGAAAGGTTTCCCTACTTTATTTTCTTATGTATAGAGAATTTCTAAAAAGGATGATATAAGTAAAATTGTGATTAAAACATTAATCGTTCGGAAAACGCTCGGTTGTCGTTCTTCAGGAATTTCCTTTTGAATACAAAGGGAGTTAGTCATTTTATTAACATAGAAAAGAATAAAAATAGCAAAAACAATAAACCAAAAAATGGAGATCATCAAAAATTCCCTCCCCTTGTCCTTAGTATTTGTCGCATATTGTCATGCATTAGGGTAACTACGGCTTTCCATCGCAGAAAAGGGATTGGAAAAATACGAAGTTTTCTGTATGATAACCATATCAAAAAATATGAGAAAAAGATAGTAAAAATGAATGGTGAGATAGATTATGAAGGGTAGTGTGGAAAAGAATGTGCTAAAGGAATTGGAAAGAAATGAATTTGATAACCTTCAAAATAATAGTTTCAAAAGAAAAAGGTTTACCAAAATCACAATTAGGTAAATAATGAACATATGTAATTTCAAGGGAATGAAACGAGGGTTACCATGATGGATGATCGAGACTTATACTATCGAATAAATCTACTTGAATATCATCAAAAGTTATTATTAAAATTATTGTCCAATCCAAAGCTGGATTTTTATCGGCTAGTTGTTGAAAAAGGTTTAAATGAGGAACAAGTCCAAAATATATTAAATACATGTGAAAAAATGAGCAAAAAAATATCTGAACAAAAAGAGGAAGGATTTATCTATTTTTCCCCGCTTTTCAATGAATTCTCATCTTCCATTCCGACAAATTTACAGGTAAAAGATTTGATATCGGCTTGCATCAGCCAGCATATCTTCGAACCCTTAATGAGAGAGTTTGAAAAATACATAGAAAAATAATCAACTATCATTTCTTGAAAAGTGAGAGCAGAGCCAGATTTTTATTTGCAGTAAGAGTATTTTCTTTTTTTTAGAGAAGCTCTGCTCAATATTCATTTAAGTTAATGAAGTTTTTCTTCTATTTCTTCAGATTTGCTAAGCCTACCATCTTCTTCATCAAATTCACTGTCGATATTATGGAAAGATTTTTCGAATATTTCCATGAAATCATCTCCATAAATATTTCGAACGATTGCCATTAACTCGATAATATCAGGGAATTTTCCATACAATTCCCTTAATGGCAGTGCACCTGAAAAAGCAGCATGTCCCATAGGCTGATAGGTTTCCATTATATCTAGGAAAATCTTTTCACCTTCTGGAGTAAGCTCTACATACGTATTGCGCTTATCATTTGCCTTTTTAGAAAATTTGAGCAATCCCCTTTCTTCTAATTTTTTTGAAAAATTAAAAGCTGTTGAAACATGCATAACCCCAAATTTTGCTACGTCTGAAATCGAAGCCCCGTGAAGATGATAGGCAATCCAAAGAATGTGATGCTCATTGATGTTCAAGTCAAAAGGCTTGATCCACTGTTGCCAGTCTTTTTCAATCGATTTCCACAATGCCTTACTTAATTGTGCAATCCTCTGGCTAAAAAGCAATGCTTCTTTCATAGAATAATGTTT
>DATFAH010000122.1:0-2973 GCA_035254805.1 Caryophanales bacterium
GATGAGTACACCTTAATAATTAATTTATTACCTAATGTTTTTGCTTGAATCAAAATCGGTTGCTTATATTTGTTTTTAAAAACAAAATCTGGTCCATACCAACTAACGGTTGCATCACGTCCAGGAGGAATATAGGGGACCTCTCTAGTGTGAGAAAACCGTTGAATAATCTGTAATCCGGCATTGTCAACAGCATTAAACAGTGTTGATGAAACCTGACAAATTCCACCGCCAATATCTTCTGAAATTTCACCTTTAATAATAATAGGTGCACGTAAATATCCCTTTTGTGAAGTCCTTTTACCGACTACTTTATTAAATGAAAAAGTTTCACCTGGGAAAATAACTGAATTGTTAATGGCGTTTGCAGCAAGTTTAATATTATTGGTTCTTGTTTTGTTTTGAACATTGAAACTTGTTACATATTGTCCAATTCGTAAGCTTCGTAAATCTGCAAGCAATTCACTATCTACTTTTGGATAGATAGCAAGTAAAGGAATCTCGAAACGTGCAGGGCCTTTATTAAAATAATACTGATAAAATTGTACCGTAAATGACTTCCGATATATTTTATAACCTAATTGTTCGGGCTGAATAATTCCCTTACGGTCGATCACAGCGTTTTTCGGCTCGATATAAACATCTTTTTCTAATGAATCTAAATAATGACTGTACTTTTTATGATCAATTATTGGAAACCCGGTAATAATCGTTGAGAATTCTTCTCGATTAACAGTTGAGACCGGTTGACCTTTATTCGTAATGGTTAAATGATCAGGCATATGTGATTGCTGTACAAATAATAGCACGGAGAACATCCAAGAAAATATCATACGTTCACATACCTCCTCGTTTTAATATGGGTTGAAAATGACCATTTCATGTAAAAATGACAAAAAAAGATGAATATCAAATGGATAGGTGCTATTATTAAATAAATAGTAAAGTGCTAGCAGATTAATATCATATTGATAGGAGTGGTTAAGATGGCCGATTTAAAGAAAATGCAGTTAAATGTGCGAATTTCAAAAGATACTTTCAATAAACTTGACGAAATCGTCACCTACTATCAGGAAAATGTTAAGATTGGGAGGGTGTGTAAAGGTGATGTGTTACAAGATATCATTGAAAAATCATATGAAGTCATGAAAAAACAGAGAAAAATGAATAAAAGAGTTTAAACTTCAATTCCATTTATTAACAAACTATGAACAAAGTATTAATTTGTAAGGAAGTTTTTCCAAGATTATTGATATACTTGTTAATTCGTTTAAACTAAAAAAAAGATAGGTAATATCGCATAGGAGTTGAACGAACTTTGAAAATATTAGTTATTGAAGATAATAAAGGTGTTTGTTCGATGATTGAAATGTTTTTTGCAAAAGAAGGAATTGAAGGCGTGTTCGTGAATGACGGGCTAGAGGGATATAACCGTTTTAAGCAGGGAGAATGGGATGCCCTAATTGTTGATTGGATGCTTCCCAATATGGAAGGTGTAACATTATGCAGGAAAATACGTGAAGAGAAATATTCGGTGCCAATCATCATGCTAACAGCAAAAGACAGTGAGTCAGATCAAGTATTGGGTCTCGAAATGGGGGCAGATGACTATGTTACAAAACCATTTTCTCCCCTAGCGCTCATGGCACGAATAAAGGCAGTAACCCGCCGCATGAATCATACTTCATCAGAGTCACTTGAAAATGGAGTAATTCAGTCCGAACATATTAAAATCAACAAAACGACGAGAGAAGTTCTGATCGATCAAATACCAATCACAAATTTAACTCCTAAAGAATTTGATTTATTATATTACTTTGTTCAGCATCCAAAACAGGTCTTCTCTAGGGAACAGCTGTTGGAAAGAGTATGGGGATATCAGTTTTATGGTGATGAACGAACTGTAGATGTTCATATTAAACGGCTTCGCAAAAAAATTGAAACACAGTCTCAGCCATTTTTCCATACTGTTTGGGGAGTAGGGTATAAATTCGATGAGACAATTAAAACAGATGAAATTTAAATATATTTATCAGCAATTTATTAGTCACATTAGTATTATTTTAGTGGCCTTTTTAGTACTAAGTTTTCTATTTGCCCATTACGTAGAAAATTTGGTTTATGAGAATAAAGCGGAAGAATTAATTTCATTTGGGAAATCTATTTTAAATGATATTGAACATAATCCAATTCATACAGAACAAATCATCAATCAGTATAACAATGTTTTATCAGGAAGAAATATTGGCTTTAGTATTTTTGATGAAGAGTCTAAACTCTACAAGGTTGGACAACGAGGACCTGCGATTAAGTTATCCGATAAAGATTGGAAAAAGATTACTAAAGGCCAAACCATTGTGGTAAATCAAGATTATACAAGATTTGATCCAGAAGGTGTATCTTTTGTTGTATTACCTTACATTACTCAAGGAAAATTTGTAGGCGGGATTTTGCTCACTTCCCCCATTCGTGGTACCAGTAAAATGATTAGCCAAATAAATCGATATTTATTTTATACGATATTAATAGCTCTCGCAGTATCCTTTTTGCTTAGCTGGTTTTTATCAAGGATTCATGTCAAACGAATTAAACGGCTTCGCGAAGCAACATCGCTCGTTTCGGCAGGAAATTATTCGGTCAATGTGCCATCATCAACTTTCGATGAAATAGGTGAACTGGCTAATGATTTTAATCATATGGTCCACAAAATCAATTCCTCAATGGAGGAAATTGAGAGTCTTGATAACCGAAGAAGACAATTCATGGCTGATGTATCTCATGAAATGCGGACTCCTTTGACAACGATCAGTGGAGTCATTGAAGGCTTAAAAACGAATATGATTTCAGAAGAAGACAAAGAGCGGGGAATAAATTTAGTAAGCCAAGAAGCAAAACGGCTCATACGTCTTGTTAATGAGAATTTAGATTATGAAAAAATTCGCTCCAACAAAATTGAATTATTTAGGGAAGATA
>DATFAH010000123.1:0-4954 GCA_035254805.1 Caryophanales bacterium
AAAAAGATGGGGAATATTTGTTTTTACCGAAAGAAGGAAATCCATATGGACGATGGGCCGGGGATGATTTTCCTTTATTTAAAGGGGGAGTGAAAAGTGGAATGATACAGGGGTTTTTTCAACATCTCTTCTATCCAAAACCCCGTCTAATTATTTTTGGAGCTGGTCCTGACGTAAGGCCACTTGTCTCGCTTGCAGGGAACACAGGTTATTCTACACTAGTTTGTGATTGGCGTCCGGAATTTTGCAAAAAGGAATACTTTCCAGAGGTAGATGAGCTTATCATTGGCTTTCCAAAGGAAATCATTCGAAAAATAGAATTTACTCCTTTTGATTTTGTTGTAGTGGCTTCCCACCATTTTCCTAGAGATCGCGAAGTTCTAACGTATTTACCGCGGGAAAGGATCCGTTATATTGGTGTTTTAGGACCTAAAGAAAGGACAAAAAGGTTGATTGGAAAAACAGAAATTCCTGCTAATATGAAAGCACCCATTGGATTATCGATTGGAGCAATAGGTCCAGAGGAAATTGCCATAAGTATTATGGCAGAATTACTTGAAGAATGGAGAAAACCTTTAAAAAATTGGAACGATCCAGAATAGGTGGTGGCAGCCTGAATGAAGATCGTTGGAATCTATCTTGCTGCTGGAGAAAGCACTCGTATGGGGTGTAATAAACTTGAATTGCCCTTTAAAAATAGTTATGTAGGTGCAGCAGCCTTTCAATCGGCACTAGAATCGAAGCTTGATATCATTTTTGCGATTACAAGAAACGGAGATCCACTTCATTTTCTAGCCCCTTTTACAAAAAGAAATGGATGGAGCTCCTTTCGATGTGAGAACAGTAGTTTGAGTGCGTCCCTTACGAAAGGGGTTACTAAAGCTATAGAATGGGGGGCAGATGCAGTAGTTGTTTTGCTTGCCGATCAGCCCTACGTTACAACTGCATGTATAAATCGGCTAGTGGAGGAATACCTTTCATTTCCTGAAAGTTTATTTGTATCAGCTTCACATCGCGGCACATTAAAGCCACCAGTTCTTTTTGCCAAAGCTTTGTTTCCAGAATTATTGTCCGTTAAGGGTGATGTGGGTGCCCGTTCTTTACTTCGAGGGAAATGGAAGGAGCAAGGAATGAGTATAGAGTTTAAAGATAATATTTTTCTAGATATTGATACGTTAGCTGATTACAAATTACTAGAGGAGTGATGGGATTGGATGTGATTGGCAAAAGTGTAATCCGGAAGGAATCATTTGATAAGGTCACAGGTAGGGCTAGATTCACACATGACTTCCATACCACTCCAATGTTCTCAGGGCATAAAGTGATAAGTCCATATGGCCATGCCCGGATTATTGAAATGGATTTAGAAGAGGCCAAAAAGGTACACGGAGTTAGGACCATTCTTGCAGGGGAGCATTTCCCGCTAACAGGTGAAGCAATTCGTGATCGTCCGCCAATTGCCGTTGATAAAGTACGTTACCACGGAGAAACAGTCGCATTAGTTGTGGCAGATACTCCTTTTCAGGCGAAAAAAGCAGCAGATTTAATCAAAATAAAATATGAATTATTGCCTGTAGTCAATTCCCCAACAGATGCACTCCAACAAAATGCCCCATTAGTGCATCCGAATTTAGGTCACTATCAGAAAGAAAAGGGAGAGAATCCAGTCCCGGGAACCAATATTGCCTCCCATATCAAAATCCGTAAGGGGAATATGGAAAAGGGATGGTCTGAAAGTGAAACAATCGTGGAAGCAAGTTTTTCTTTTGCTCCTTCAGATCATGTAGCAATGGAAACAAGGTGTGCGACTGCTGAAATTTTACCTGATGGAAACATTTACATTACTACCTCCTCTCAAGCACCATTTATGGTGAAACAATTAATAGCAGCTTATTTTCATGAGGATATTGGAAAAATTATTGTGGATACACCGCTAGTTGGCGGAGCGTATGGAGGGAAGGCGTCCGTACAGCTAGAGATCCTTGCCTACCTAGCTTCAAAGGCAGTAGGTGGAAAACCGGTAAAAGTATTAAATTCACGTGAAGAAGATATGATCACTTCACCAGGCCACATTGGTCTTGATGCAACAGTCAAGTTTGGAGCAGGGCACGATGGATTGATTAAGGTTGCTGAAATTCAATATTTATGGGATGGTGGAGCCTATTCAGATAAGGCAACTGATTTGACAAGAGCTGGAGCTACAGACTGTACAGGACCATACAACATCGAAAATCTTAAGTGCGATTCATACTGCATGTATACGAACCACCCGTATCCGGCACCATTTCGCGGTTTTAGCCATTCAGAACTCTCCTTTGCCATTGAAAGAACGATGGATATATTAGCAGAAAAACTTCAAATGGACCCCCTTGAATTAAGAAGACAAAATGCTATTTTACCAGGACATATGACTCCAACAAGAGTCCGATTAAATAAAAGTAACATCGGGAGACTGCCAAAATGTATTGATCGAATAAAAGAATTGATTCAATGGGATGATGGCAAAATTGTCGAAATAAATGATCGAAAGTTTCATGTAAAAGGGATCAGCTGCAGCTGGAAAACATCTACAATCGATGCATTTGCCCCATCAGGAGTCATTTTAACTTTTAATCGGGATGGAAGTATTAATTTAATTTCTGGGGTAATCGAAATTGGAACAGGAACAAAGACAGTTCTTGCGCAAATTCTTGCGGAACGTCTAAAAATGGACGTAAAAAATATTCATGTCCGCATGAATGTGGATACGCAAACGACACCTGAACACTGGAAAACAGTTGCCAGCAGAGGGACATTCATGAATGGGAAAGCGGTATTAATGGCTGCAGAGGATATAATTCGGCAATTAAAAGAGATTGCTTCCTGTGTTTTACGAGCACCAAAGGAGGATCTGGAAGTTGCTGATAGCCGGGTATTTCTAAGAGATGATCCGTCAATTGGCCTTCATTTTAAAGAGATTGGATACGGCTATCAGTATCCAAATGGAAATGCAGTCGGTGGGCAAATCATTGGGAGAGGGAATTATATTTTACGGAGGATGACTCGTTTAGATCCAGAAACAGGTGAAGGACAGCCAGGACCAGAATGGACAGTGGGAGCTTACGGTGTGGAAGTAGAGTTTGATCGGAAAGATTACACGTACCGACTTTTGAAAGCAGCTGCAGTCATTGATATTGGAACAGTGTTAAACGAAAAGGCCGCAAAAGGTCAGGTAATGGGTGCGATGAGTATTGGTTTAGCATTTGCTGGGAGAGAAACCTTTTATTTTGACGAACTTGGCAGGGTATTGAATCCCCAATTAAGGACTTACAGACCGCTTCGTTATGGCGAAAATCCTGAATATCTTGTCGATTTTATTTTAACAAAGCAGCTTGATGCTCCATATGGTGCCCGCGGTGTTGGAGAACATGGGTTACTCGGGATGCCAGGTGCTCTCGGGAATGCATTATCAACTGCCGCAGGGGTTTCGTTACACCACTTGCCCTTAATTCCAGAATTAATTTGGAGAACGAAGGAGGCTAAGGGGTGATGATTCCATTTGACTTTGATTATATTAAACCAGCAACAATAAAAGAAGCCATCGAACAATTTCAAATATATGCTCATCAAGGGAAAACCCCGATATTTTTTTCAGGCGGAACAGAGCTCATTACTTTAGGGCGGATCGATATGGCTTTTGCTGATGCTGTTTTCGATATTAAAGATATTCCGGAATGTAAAGTGATGGAAGAAAGTGAAGAGTACATTGTTCTTGGCAGTGCATTGTCGCTAATGAAAATCGAAGAAGCAAATTTATTTCCGTTTTTAACAAAAACAGCTAGTGAAGTAGCTGATCATACTGCTAGGGGGAAAATAACACTAGGTGGCAATATTTGTGCCCAGATTTTTTACCGTGAGACTGTACTTCCGTTTTTATTAGCAGAAAGCAAGGTTGTCATTGCTGGATTAGATGGAATGAGAGTGGCTCCAATCAATGATGTATTTAATGAGTATTTGCGATTGAATAATGGTGAGTTACTTGTTCAAATTGCTACAGAAAGAAAGTTTGCAAAAGCACCATTTTTTAGTATAAAGAGGCGTCAGCAATGGAGGAATGGCTATCCATTAGTGACACTTGCCGGTTTGAAGTTTAATGATCAGATTCGTATTGCCATTAGTGGGCTTTGCCCATTTCCGTTTAGAGCAAATGCGGCAGAATTAATTTTAAATAATCAACAGATCTCGATTGAGGAAAGAGTGGACCGTCTGATTGAAGTATTGCCTGGCCCAATTTTAGATGATGTAGAAGGATCGTCTGATTATCGCCTTTTTGTGTTAAAAAATTTATTAAACGATGTATTGATTGAAGGGGGAACCGAGTAACTTGCGATCACATACTATTGTTTTAAATGTTAACGGAGAAATTCATATGGTAACGGTTCGTTCGGCTGATACCCTTTTATTCGTTTTAAGAAGTAAGTTAGGTTTAACAGGGGCAAAACCGGGCTGTTTAAATGGGGATTGTGGAGCTTGTACGGTAAATGTCGACGGATGGCCGATGAAATCGTGTCTAATGTTAGCTATTGAAGCGGTAGGGAAAAAAATTACAACGATAGAAGGATTAAAGGACACTCCTATTCAAAAAGCATTCATTGATGATTTTGCTTTTCAATGCGGTTATTGCACATCTGGATTTATCATGAACTGCCATTCTTTAATTGAACAACATCCAGATGCTGATGAAAAAATGATTGAAGAATGGCTCGAATCCAATATATGTCGATGTACGGGCTATGCTGAAATTCAAAAAGCAGTTAAATCAGTGCTGGATCAGAAGAAATAGGCGGAGGTTGGAAAAAGGTAAAATTGTGTTGATTTGGGAACGAATAGATGCTATTCGTTCCCTTTACTGACGAAATTGAGCCGGATCAGGCACGAATAGATGCCATTCAATCTATTGACTTGCAAATCAGAC
>DATFAH010000124.1:0-7558 GCA_035254805.1 Caryophanales bacterium
AAATTTTCATTATAAGCAAGCTTGGCAATTTTCGCAGATTTCTCATACCCAATATATGGGTTTAGTGCTGTAACAAGCATGAGTGATTGCTCCAGCAGATGATGAATCACTTTTTCATTTGCTTCAATACCTACAACACATTTTTCAGTAAAGCTCCGCATTCCATCGGCAAGGAGTCTAATGGATTGAATCAGGTTATAAAAAATAACGGGCTTAAACACATTTAGTTCAAAATTTCCTTGACTGGCAGCAAAACCAATCGTAAAGTCATTCCCAAACACTTGGCAAACAACCATTGTCAATGCTTCACTTTGAGTCGGGTTTACTTTTCCAGGCATAATCGAGCTCCCAGGTTCATTGGTAGGAATAATTAATTCCCCAATCCCACTTCTCGGACCACTTGCAAGAAAACGAACATCATTAGCTATTTTCATTAAATCTGCAGCTAATGCTTTTAAGGCTCCATGTACAAACACAATTTCATCATGGCTTGTTAATGCATGGAATTTATTTGCGGATGTTTGGAACGGACAATTTGTTAAAGCTGCTAACTCCTTTGCCATTCTTTCTGCAAATTCAGGATGGGTATTGAGCCCTGTTCCAACTGCTGTTCCGCCTATTGCTAAATCAAGAAGGTAAATACTAGCATCGGTTACCATTTTTTCATTTTTATCAAGCATCGCTCTCCAGCCGCTGATTTCCTGCCCTAGTGTAATAGGTGTCGCATCCTGCAGATGTGTTCGACCAATTTTAACGATGTTGGCAAACGCCTTTTCCTTTTCAATCAAGGCATTTTTTAATACTTGCATGGCTGGTAACAAATTTTCGTTCAAATACATGTAGGCAGACATATGCATGGCAGTTGGAAATGTATCATTTGAGCTTTGAGACATATTCACATCGTCATTCTGATGAATCTTTTCATTGCTATTTTGGTCCCTCAATAGTTCATTTGCACGATTTGCTATTACCTCGTTTACATTCATATTCGTTTGTGTACCACTGCCAGTTTGCCACACGACAAGTGGGAAGTGTTCATCTAATTGCCCACTTAGGATTTCATCACACGCTTTTTGGATTGCTGATGATTTTTCTGCATTTAACTTGCCTAATTGATAGTTAACGATGGCTGCCGCTTTTTTTATATAAGTTAAACCGTAAATGACTTCTATTGGCATCTTTTCTGTGCCAATTTTAAAATTATCTTTACTTCGCTGGGTCTGTGCACCCCAATATTTATTTAAAGGTACATATACTTCACCAAGTGTATCTTTTTCTATTCTGAAATTTTCCATTAGTCCCACCTATCTTTCCAAAGTTTACTTTTTGATATTTCCCTTTTCTTTAGTATAAAATACTTTGAATTTTTTCAAAAAGAATGTGACTTGTTTTTTTGCAAAAAAAATACAGACAAATAGTCCCATCCTAAGATTCAGCAATCATTAATACTGTATAATAAACAATGATTATGTAACTTGCGATTAAAAGAAATGTCTCCATCGGATTTTTCACCCCATAAAATTTTTTGTAATCGCTGTAAATCATTACCATTATAACCTATTTATGCGATGAAGGAGTGAACTTCTTGTGAATATTTGCCTTTTAGGTGCAACAGGGCGTGTCGGTTCGGTTATCCTTGAAAATGCATTAAGAGATAACCACTCCATTCAAGCACTTGTAAGAGACCCCAAAAAACTTTTGATAAAAAGCCAAAACCTTCATATTATAAAGGGAAATGCCTTAAATCGACAAAATATTTCCGAGGCAATATGCGGATCTGATGTCGTGGTTAGTGCCTTAAATACAGATAAGAATACCTTACTTTCTGAGTCCATGCCGATCATTATTGAACAAATGAGAATACAACAAATTCGACGAATTATTACAATTGGAACGGCTGGAATCCTTCAAGCTCGATCAGAGCCAAATCTTTACCGTTTTCAATCTTCCGAATCAAAACGAAAAACAACTAAAGATGCTGAGGAGCATTTAAAAGCCTTCCTCCATTTAAAAGAATCAGGGTTAGATTGGACAGTTGTTTGTCCAACCTATTTGCCTTTGGGAAAAAGAATCGGAACTTATCGATACGAAAAAAATATTATCCCTGAAAATCCTTTTTCCATCTCTGTTTATGATTCAGGAGATTTTGCTTATAATCAGCTTTTTTCGGATCAATTTGTCGGTTGTAGAGTTGGGCTAACTTATTGAATGTAAAGGAGCAATTGCACGATACTCATGCATTTTGCTCTATCACTCCCTATTTTTTCTTAAAAACTTTCCGAACAAAAATTAAGTAAAAAAGAGTTGGCATTGGTGCTTGAATAAGACCTACAATCCCCCATAACCAATAGTTATGATTTCTTTTTCTCGCATCTAAAAATAAGTAAAGGCTTTGCGATAACAAAATCGCAGCAACTAGGATGATCACAGGAAGTGTCAACTGCTCACCTTTCATGCTCTATCACCTTCTTTGAATGTTTCACACCAATATAGAGAGCAATAAAAATGGTAGTGCTGATCTGAAGAATGATAAAGACAATCGGCATTTGATAAAGTGACATCATAATTCCACCTAAAATCAATAAAGCAATAACAGAGAAAAGAAATACTTCTTTCATTAATTTCTTTTTTATTCGATGCTGTTCAGTAAGGATTATTTGTTCAAACCACTGGAGATCTGGTGTTTGAATTTGAAAGGTTTCAATCTGGTCTAATCCCCGTTGAAGTTCATGAATCACTAAAAAGTCTTCATCATTTTGTTGTTCGGTTTGCATATTGACTTTCTGCTTCTTCATTTAGCTTCAACTCCTTTCTTACTGCTATTAAACCGTTGTGCACCCTCGATTTAACGGTTCCAGTCGAAATTTTCATCCATTCAGCTATTTCTTCGTACGAATAGCCATAATAATGTTTCAAAATAATTGCAATACGGACTTCCTCTGATAATTTGGCTAGTGCGGCAAGGGCATCATTCCAATCTTCATTTCTACTCTCGAAATGCCATTTTAGTTTCCTTGCTATTTCCTCATGATATTGCCAAATTTTTTCACGTTTTTTCTTTCTGCATTGGTCAATATATATATTGGTGGCAATCGAGATAAGCCACGTAGAAAACTTACTTTTCCCATTATAAAGCTGTATTTTTTGGACACATTTGGCCATTGTCTCCTGTGCAAGTTCCTCAGCAGTATCTGGATTCATTGTTATTTTTAGTAAATATTTTACAACAAAGGGATAGTTTTCTTTAAAAAGTAAGGCAAATGCAGAATGATCTCCTTTTTGGGCTTTCATTATCCATTCATCCATTCAATCTGTCCCTCATCCCTTTTTAGTACACATCATTTGTTCATAAGACGTATTACTTTTATATTTTGTTCACTTCATATTGAAAAAATTTTTTTCTATTCAAATGTCCCTTTTACAATTGCTTTTCCATGGCCGTGGCCCTTCATTTTCTTTTGCCATTTATCTTTTTGTTTGTTCCACTTTTCTTCCCATTTTTGCAATTCATTATTAAACTTATCATGATTTTTTTTGGCTTCCTCTTGTTTTTTCTTTTCAATCAACGGACTTACATGTTGGACATGGAAGCTTTCGGGCGGTGTATTTTCGAGTGCACCTTTCATGATATCTTGAAAGACAAAGGCTGCCCCTTCACTGCTTGTTGTCGTTAAATAATGGTCCTTATCTGTTTGATCATAGCCTACCCACACTGCTCCTACTAATTGGGGGGTGTAGCCAACAAACCATTGATCTTTAACTCCGTTAATTCCTTGAATAGGAACTTGAGTCGAACCGGTCTTACCGGCCACTTCTCTCCCTGAAATTTGCGCACCCTTTCCTGTGCCATCTTCAACGACCCCAAGGAGCATGGTTGTCATTTTATCTGCCACAGTTTTTGTTGTCACCTTTTGTTGCTTTTCTTTCCACTGAACAATTATGTTGCCATCTGGATCAACAATTTTTTTGATCACATGCGCTTTTATCCGGACTCCATCATTAGGATATACTGAAAAAGCTTCAGCCATATTTAAAGGTGATACGCCTTTTTCTAAACCTCCAAGGGCGATCGACAAATTACGATCCCCACTTGAGAGTGGAATTCCAAAACGTTTGATTGAATCCAGCCCTTTTTCTATACCTATTTCATTAAGAAGCCAAACAGCCGAGACATTTTTTGATTCTATGACAGCCTCATACATAGGTACTTCTCCTGCATACTGATGATTATAATTACTTGGCTGATAGTTACCAAAGGTCATAGGCTCATCCTTTAGCATATCGGTTATTTTCCAACTCTGTTCCAAAGCAGGAGTATAGACTGCAATCGGTTTAAAAGAAGATCCTGGCTGTGCTTTTAATTGTGTGGCACGGTTATATCCCCTAAACGTATGCTCACCTCTACCTCCAATTATTGCCCTAACTCCACCAGTATGTGGATCAACTAATACAGCACCACTTTGAACAAGCCGGTCTGATCCCTTCGGAAATAGGGCATCATTTTGATATGTTTTTTCCGCAGCTGCTTGCATAGCTGGGTCTAGCTCCGTAAATATTTGATATCCACCTGTTAGTAAGTCATCCTGGGTAAGACCATATTCATGGATGGCTTCATCCAATACTTGGTCAACATAATACGGGTATTTACCATGAAATAGATCATTTCCTTTATCACTTAAAACAATTTGTGCCCCCTTAGCGTGCACAAACTGTTGATCGGTAATAAACCCTTGTTTTTTCATTTCAGCTAAAACAATATCACGGCGATCTTTCGCCTTCTCTAAATGATGATACGGATCTATTGCGGATGGTGCTTTTATTAATCCAGCTAGTAATGCAGACTCGCTTATGGTCAGATCATTAACTTCTTTTCCAAAATACCTTTGGGATGCTCGTTTTATTCCCCAGGCACCATCCCCAAAATAAATCTGGTTCAAATACATTTGAAGAATTTGTTGCTTTGTATATTGTCTTTCGATTTTCATCGCAAGAAATGCCTCATCTATTTTTCGTTTATAAGTTTTTTCTGCTGATAAAAAAACATTTTTAGCTAGCTGCTGAGTGATGGTACTGCCTCCTTGAACTGTCCCACCAGCTTTTACGTTACGAAAAAAGGCTCTGCTTATCCCGATATAATCAACACCATGATGCCCATAAAAACGGTGGTCTTCAATCGCAACCACAGCATTTTGCATATATTTCGGGACCTGTTCAATCCGAACTCCCTCATTTTTATTAGCTGTAATTTTACTTGCTACATGTCCAGCCTGATCATAAAAAACAGTTGCTTGAGGTATCTCAAGCTTTAAAGCGGAAATATCTGCATCCTTGAAAAAAATATTAAAAACTCCCAAAATACCTAAAATCAAAATGGCGATTGCCAAAATCATAAACTGGGTCATATGCCATTTTTTCCAGTTAATCAACATCTTCTGCGGTAAAAATTTACTCATCTTTATCTCCTAAATCCCTTCTTTAAACAGAAAGACATATTTTCTTTTTCCCTAAAATGGAAAAATATACTCATTCAAAAATCATACTTCCATCTAAAATATTACGAGATTTAGGAAAATCTTATGGGGGGATCAATGAACAAAATAAAAAGACAAGGTTTCCCTTATCTAAAATTATTCTTTATTCATTTTTGTTAATTCTCTAAATCGCAACCTGGAATATTTTTCATCAAGACTGCTAAATACTCGGTAATTTTCTTCATCTACAATTCGAAAATGCTTACTTAAAATATTTTGTTGAAGAATAAAGCCCTTTTTTCTTGAAAGTTCTCTCCACCAAATTCGGCCTCCGAACGTTTTTCTTCTCCTGACATCAATTCCTTCCCGGGCGACCGTTTCTAATACTTCAAGTGGTTCGTTTCCAAATAGATTTTGAACTGTTTCGGTTTCTCGGAATAGAGCACAAATAGATACAACAACTGCCCAGTTCGCAAGTACTCTCCCTTTTTCGATTTGCACAAGGGTTTTCTTTGATAAACCAACAATTTCCGCCATTTTATCTTGTGTATATCCAGCTTCTGTGCGTATCAAACGAAGTTTCTCAGAAACAATTAAAATAATTTCGTCTCTTGTCACAATAAAGCCCTTCCTTCAATCTAACTAGTGCAATTTTACAGAAAAATGAAAGAAATTTAAAGTACTAATGCCCAAAAAACTGCAACCTTACAGGTGCAGTTTTTCTATATCCTTCTTATTTAGGCGGGAATCCACATTGACTCTTACAAGATTTATTAAATTCACAAGCAGCACATTTGCCCTTTTTAGACTTCTTGATAAAGCGGAAGAAAGCCCAACTAGCATATCCAAAAATGGCGATACCAATAACAATACTTGCAATCATCTGTTCCACCTACTTTCGAATTAGACAAGTCCTAACAGCTTGCCACCCTGGTAGATTACTATTGATAAAAGATAGGCAATGGCGAGAGCATACCCCATTGAAAATGCAGTCCACTTTTTCGATGCCGTTTCCTTATAAATGGTGGCAACTGTTGCTAGGCAAGGAATATATAATAGAATAAATACCATAAAGCTATATGCAGCAAGTGGCGTATAATAATCCGTCAGCAATCCTTGCAGTGAACCGCCCTCTGGAACAAAATAGATGATATTCATGGTCGAAATAATCGATTCTTTTGCTAAAAATCCTGTAATTAAGGATGCAGCAGCCTGCCATGTACCAAAGCCAAGCGGCTCTAAAATTGGTGCAATTACATTTCCAATTGCCGCTAAATAACTATGATCCATATCAACTTTTAATCCACCAGGTCCAATATAGGATAAAAGCCAAATAAATACTGATCCAGCAAAAATAAATGTTCCGGCTTTCTTAACAAATCCTTTTCCTTTATCCCATGTACTTCTCCATAAAGATTGAAATTGCGGCACCCGATAAGGAGGAAGCTCAATAACAAACAAAGATGTTTCTGATTTTAGCAGTGAAGACGAGAAAATTTTTGCCAAAATTAAGGCAACAACGATCCCAAGAACATATAGACTTAGTACGACGAGAGCCTTCTGGCCAACAAAAAAGCCGCCTACAAATAGTGCATATACAGGTAAACGCGCCGAACATGACATTAATGGTGTTAATAGAATCGTTAAAAGTCTTTCCCGAGGTGTCTCAATGGTTCTTGCTGCCATGATACCAGGAACATTACAGCCAAACCCAATCATCATCGGGATAAATGCTTTCCCGTTTAAGCCCACAGATTCCATAATACGATCCATTACAAGAGCTACACGTGCCATATATCCTGAATCTTCAAGTAAGGAAATAAAGAAAAATAAAATGAAGATTTGCGGAACAAAAACAAGCACTCCGCCAACCCCTGCTATCAATCCATTAATAATTAAATCATGAATAAATTGCGAAGCATCCATCATTCTTAATAATTTTTCAAATCCATCTGTCACAGCACCTGATATAAAGGAATCAAGTGCGTCCGAAAGTGGTGTTCCAAGCCAATCAAATGTCAGCATAAACATGCAATACATAAGAAATAAAAAGATCGGCATCCCAAGGAATTTATTCGTTACAATTG
>DATFAH010000125.1:0-6972 GCA_035254805.1 Caryophanales bacterium
GAATAAAACAAGTCCGACTACGATATTTCCGCCAACAACAAACGTTCCAAACGTTTCAACCACACCGCCAGCATCACCATGTGAAAGAATGGCCCTAGTTGTAGAAACATTTAAGCCAAGACGGTAAAGTGTCAGCAAAAGCAAAAGGGAAGGGAATACAGAAAATTGGAGAGGTTCTGTCATATTCATCGAAATAAGTAAAACTAATAATGCTAATGTTATATTTAACATGATTAATATACTAAGTAACCATGTTGGAAAAGGTATGATTAACATCGCAACAATTAAAATAACACTTAGCAATACAGATAAATCTCTTGCTGACATACTTTTCTCTCCTTCATACCCAAACTAATAAACTCAAATTTTATTTTTAGCCTTATAAACAAATGCTAAAATTTCTGCGACTGCTTTAAAAAATTCCTCTGGAATGGTATCACCAATCTCGGTTTGACTATATAATGCCCTTGCTAGAGGGCGATTTTCTACCGTCATGACATCTTTTTCTTTCGCAATCAATTTGATTTTTTGGGCCGTATAATCTACTCCTTTGGCAACAACTACAGGAGCATCTCGCATTGAATCATCGTATTTAATCGCCACTGCAAAATGAGTTGGGTTGGTAATAACAACATCTGCTTTTGGAACCTCTTGCATCATCCTCTGCATTGCCATCTCACGCTGCCTTTGCTTGATTCTCGATTTAATCAGCGGGTCACCCTCCGTGTTTTTATACTCATCTTTAATATCCTGTTTGGACATTCGAATACCTTTCTCAAAATCATATTTTTGATAAAAGTAATCTAAAATTGCAAGAAACAGAAGTGCCCCTGATGCAAACAAGCCCATCTGTACGGTTAAACTGCTTAGAGTAGCTAAAGCAGTTCCAACCGATTTTTTGGATAGAATCAGAATTTCATCCATTCTCCTCCATAAAACAGTAAATGTTACAATACCGACAAAACCAATTTTTAAAATGGATTTCAATAACTCCACAATAGCCCGCATTGAAAATATCCGTTTAAACCCACTAATTGGGTTTATTTTCTCTAATTTAGGCTGTATCGCTTCGGTCGTAACCATGAATCCTACTTGTAAAAAATTCGAAATCACTCCTGCTAGCATTGCAACCAACAATATGGGGCCAATCGATAAAGATAATTCTTTCAATATGAATAACAATAAGCTTTGCATATTGCCTTCCGTAAGATCCATAAGTAAGTTCTCTTGTAAGGAATTTTTAAATAAAGTGAAAATTCCTTTTTTTAGATATTCTCGCGCAAATAATAAGTAGAGAAAAACGGCAAGCAGTACAACTGCTGTATTAATGTCTTGACTTTTCGCTGTTTGGCCTTTCTTTCTTGCATCTTGGCGCTTTTTAGGGGTCGCTTTTTCGGTCTTCTCTCCAGAAAAGAATTGTAAGTCCACTGAATAAAGCTTCATTTAAGAACCTCCAAGCAGTTCTAGCATTCCACGCATCGCATGAAGCATCGTCTCAAATAAACTCGAAACGACCGACAGCATGACACCAAACACAGCAATGATGATGATAAAGCCAACGATAATTTTCAATGGCAACCCTACTACAAATATGTTTAGCTGTGGAACCGTTCTTGCAACAATGCCAAGTGCAACATCAACTAAAAAGAGACTTCCAACTACGGGAATGGACATCTGAAAAGCAATGATAAACATCGTGCTAAACGATTTTATAAAAAGCTCTAACACTCCATGACTACCAAAAGGAAGCCACTTTTGATCTAGAGGAATAAAATGATAGCTATTATAGATACCATCAATTAATAAGTGATGTCCATTAATTGTTAACAGTAATAATAATCCGAGAGTATATAAATATTGCCCCATTAATGGACTTTGTGCTCCAGTCTGGGGATCCATCACATTTGCTATAGCAAATCCTAATTGAAAATCAATAAAGCCCCCTGCTATCTGGATAGCAGATAAAATTAAATAGGCTATAAATCCAATCAATAGGCCGACCATTACCTCTTTAATAATTAATAGAAAAAAGAGACCATCAATTTGTAATGTTGGTGGATGGATGGTATAAAAAATTAGCCAGGAAAGGAAGAAACCTAACCCAATTTTATGTACTGCTGGAATGGTTCGATATGAAAAAAGTGGCATCATTAGAAAAAAGGAAGTCACTCTTACAAAGATCAATAAAAATGCAGGGAATTTTGGCAATAATTCAATCATACGTTCATCCTACAAATCTAGTTAAATTCGAAAAAATTTCTTTTGCATATGAAAGCATATGGCTTAACATCCATGGTCCGAAGATGACAATGCCCACTAATACAGCAATAATTTTTGGGACAAATGCAAGTGTTTGCTCCTGAATTTGTGTTGTTGCTTGAAAAATACTGATTATTAATCCAACAACTAATGCAATTAATAACAACGGGCCACTAACGATTAAAACAGTATAAATACCACGTTCTGCAATTGCAATGACTGATTCTGAACTCATCCTGCCTCACCTGCTTAAAAGCTTTCTAAAAGAGATTTAACAACTAAATACCAGCCATCAACCATGACGAACAATAAAATTTTAAATGGTAATGAAATCATTACTGGCGGAAGCATCATCATACCCATTGACATTAAGACACTTGCAACCACCATATCAATAACAAGGAAAGGAATAAAAATCATAAATCCAATCTGAAAGGCAGTTTTTAATTCACTTATTGCGTAGGCTGGAACAAGTGCTGTTAATGGAATATCTTTAATGGTTTTTGGTTTATCTACCTTTGCATAATCCAGAAATAATGCTAGATCTTTTTGCCTTGTATGGGCACTCATAAATTCCTTAAATGGCTCCGCCGCTCGATCATATGCCTGTTCGAGAGTAATTTTTTCATCAAAAAGCGGGGTAAGCGCTTTTTGATTAACCTCTTGAAAGGTTGGTGCCATGATAAAAAATGTTAAAAATAATGCTAGTCCCACAATAACTTGGTTAGGCGGCATTTGCTGGGTAGCAAGCGCCGTTCTGACAAAGGAAAGAACGATGACAATTCTTGTGAAGCTTGTCATTAAGATTAAAATGCTTGGTGCTATTGACAGGACCGTAAGAAGAAGCAGTAATTTTACAGATGTAGAAACATTTTCTGGTGAACTACTGTTAAAAAATTCCATAAATTGGTTCATTGTTTATTTGACCCTTTCTTCTCCATCTCATCAAATAGCTTTTTTCTTCCCTTGGAAATCTCATCAAGTTGACTTTTGAACAGGGAGGAAAAAGAAACATTTTCAGTTTTCGTTGTTTGCCACTTCTTGGCTCTTTCAATAACCTTTGTCACAATATCGCTCGGTTGAACAAGCTGTTCCATTTTGTTGTTGTAGTCTGTGAGGATTTGACGATATTCATCTTGATCATCAATTTCTTTTAACAACTGTACGTTTTCACCCACGCCCACAATAAATATTTGATTGCCAATTTTCACAATTTGTACTGATCGATTTGCTCCTAGTGTCGTACCGCCTAAATTCTCAACAAGCTGGGTTGATTTAAATACCTTGCTTTTCTTGTTAATAAATTTCAACAAAAAATAGAGTAAAGCAACAACAAAAATTGTCGCAAAAATCATTTTCAGAAAATCCCAGAAAGTTATTCCAACATTCTCTGCTGCTGGTTTTTGATCAGATTTTTGTGTGGTTACAAGATCTTTATCATCCTTACATTTATCTGGATTTTGATAGCAATCTTTTACACTATTATTCATTGACTCTGCTGAAGCAGCCTGTACGGTGCCAAGCAGAGCAATGATAACAATCAGCGCTACCTTTAACCATCTTTGCATGTTTAACAAGGCGCTACACCCTCTAATCATTATTTCCTTAACCCAATGTTTTTGTGATCGCTTCTAAAACACGGTCTGCTTGAAAAGGCTTAACGATAAAATCTCTTGCCCCTGCCTGAATCGCATCGATTACCATCGCCTGTTGGCCCATAGCAGAACACATGATAACCTTCACATTAGGGTTAATTTTTTTGATTTCTTTTAAGGCAGTAATTCCATCCATTTCAGGCATTGTAATGTCCATTGTAATTAAATCAGGCATAAACTCTTTATATTTTTCAATAGCTTGGACACCATCAGCAGCTTCCCCGACTACTTGGAAACCATTTTTCGTTAAAATATCCTTGATCATCATTCTCATAAACGCCGCATCATCAACAATTAAAATACTATGTGCCACTTTGTATACCCCCAGTTTGTTAACGTAGATTTTTTATTCTATCTGTTTGACTAATTATATCTGTAACCCTTACACCAAAGTTTTCATCAATAACAACTACCTCACCTTTGGCAATCAAACGGCTATTAACGAGAATATCAACTGGTTCACCAGCAAGCTTATCTAGCTCAATTATGGAACCTGATGATATCTCTAAAATCTCTTTCACTGTTCTTTTCGTTCTTCCCAATTCAACTGTTACTTGCAGCGGAATATCTAAAAGCATATTTAAATTCTTTGTATCTGTTCCATGAATGGGCTGTGATTCAAAGTTGGAAAAAACAGCCGGTTGAATAGTTGGTTGTTCTACCCCTTGAAAAGAATACCCAATATGTTGTGGTGTGCTTTGTAATGGCTGCTGATAATTCTGAACAGCAGGCTGACCTTGAGATGGGTTATTTCCTAGCATACTCCCAGGCTCTTGATGGTTCTGGTTATTAGTTTGATAATTTACGTAGTTTGTCTGAACTGTATTATTTAAATGATTTTCATTTTGAACAGCTTTGGTACTCTCATCTGCTGCACTTCCGTAAGAAGGGTAAACAGAATCATTATTTATACTTTCGTTTGGATTCATTAACTCATATACTAGCTCTTTTGCAAAATCAAGCGGTAAAAGCTGCATAATGGAGGAATCAATTAATGTACCAACTTTTAATCGAAAAGAAATTTTTACAAGTAGCTCTTCATCAGGCAGTTGCTCAATTCCTTGACCTAGTTTTACATCAAGAATATTTATCGTAGGCGGTGATATATCTACCCTTTTATTAAAAACGGTAGACATAGAAGTTGCAGCAGAACCCATCATTTGATTCATGGCTTCCTGTACAGCACTTAATTGGATTTCACCCATTAATTCTGATGGATTTGTCCCATCACCGCCTAACATTAAATCCACGATAATGGATGCATCACTTTGCTTAATGACTAATACATTGCTCCCAGTAAATCCTTGTGTATAGCTTACTTGGATTCCAACATATGGATGTGGAAATTCATCACTCAGATTTGCTTTTTGTATAACAGATACCGACGGTGTGGTAATTTCTACTTTTTGATTTAATAAAGTAGAAAGTGCTGTAGCTGAACTACCAAATGAAATATTTCCGATTTCTCCTAATGCGTCTTTTTCCATTTCGGAAAGATAGTCATCCATACTATTTGAATGAGTATTTATTTCAACTCTATCATCATCTGTACCTCTTAATAAGGCATCGATTTCATCTTGTGAAAGCATGTCACCGCTCATCATATGACTGGACCTCCTTCAATGTATCCAATACTTGAATGGCTAACTTTTTATTTGCCTTTCCAGGTTGTCCAACAAATTTTGGAATACCACCAATTTTCATAATTAATGGCTGGTCAATTTGCTGATTTAGCTCGATTACATCTCCAACGTCTAGTGATAGAAAATCTTGTATACAAATCTCTGATATACCAAGCTCTACCGTAATGGGTACGTCGGATTTTTGGATACTTTTTTCAATGATAGCCATTTTAATTGGCTCTTTTTCCTTTTTCTCCGATTGCATCCAATAATGGACGGAAAGCTTTGGAATAATCGGTTCAAGAACTACATGTGGGATGCAAATATTGATCATGCCACTAGTTTCGCCAATGACGGTATTTAAGGATATAACCACTACCGTTTCATTTGGTGAAACCATTTGAAGAAATTGCGGATTGATTTCAAAATCTGTTAGCATTGGATCAATTTCACACAATGTTTCCCATGACTCTCTTAGGTTTTCAATCGCATGCTCAAAAATATTCGACATAATCTTTGTTTCAATTTCAGTTAAATTATCAATCTTATTAACACTAGATCCCCGTCCACCTAACATTCGATCCAACATAGCATAGGCAATATTAGGATTAACCTCCATTAAAATTCTTCCATCTAGCGGAGGGACATCAAAAACATTTAAAATGGTCATCTTAGGGATGGAACGAATAAACTCTTCGTATGGAATTTGATCCGCTGAAGCAACTGAAATCTGCACATATGTCCTGAGTTGAGCTGAAAAAAAAGTCGTTAACAATCTAGCAAAATTTTCATGTATTCTAGTTAAACTTCTAATTTGATCTTTTGAAAAACGAAGTGCTCTTTTAAAATCATAAACTCTTACTTTTTTCTCAGATTGTTCTTTTTTCAGTTCATCAGCATCCATTTCACCCGTCGATAATGCAGACAATAATGCATCAATTTCACTTTGAGATAATACTTCTCCAGACAAGCCTCCTCACCTCCACATTGATTTAACTTGTATTTTGGTTGTTATTGTAGGAGTGATTCGGTTATATATACCTTCATAACTTTTCCATCCTTCATCATTTTATTGATTCTCTCTTTCAGAGTATTCTCAAACTGTAATTTTCCAGCTTTTCCTTGTAAATCCTGTGCTCTTTTTTCAGACAGTTCTTCGATAATGATATTTTTTACTTGAAAATCTCTTTTTGTAAGCTCTTCTTTTGCATCTTTACTGTCTGTTTGAATTTTAAATGATATCTTAATGTAATCATCACCAGCTAAATTTGTTGTAATAACAGGAACGTCTACGGAGGCTTTTAAAATATCATCAATGGTTTGCTCTTTCAATTTTTTCCCATTTTGGAGGACAAAATATAAAGTTGTACCACCTGCAAGGGTAATTACTGCAAGAATAATTAACATCGTTCTGAATAGTTTATTCTTTATCATCC
>DATFAH010000126.1:0-3001 GCA_035254805.1 Caryophanales bacterium
AAGGTTCCTATCCCCTTCTCACTTTTTATTAAAAATTGAGCGGTTTGATGCAAAAAAACTCCTGCTAACAGTAGTCGGGATTAAAACAGGATATTAATATCTTTTATTTTCTGGAATTGATTTTCTGTTGTATTTTTCTCAGTGCCATACGGGAAGAAAATGCACAATTCATGTCTAGCGAATATACCGCTTTCTTTTCCTATAATCACTTCGTAGTCTACTAGTTCATTGATTTCCCCAGCAACTTCTTCAATATGACTCCATATTTTTTGAGGGCTAGCATTGATCCATTCCTCCGAGAAGCGCTCTTTATCTTCTTTGAAATTATCAGCTTCATTATGGGCTATTTCTAATAAATACAGAAGGCCGTAGGTGTCCTCTTTTTTACTAAATACGACAGCCACTCATTATCTAAAACTGTTTCGTTGTACCACGACATAACATTTTCCGGTATAGGAGCAATACCTGTATCCTCTCCCAAAGCATTCAACAGATAGACTAAATTTAAATTTTTAATTCCTTTTAAATCTTTTGTCTCTACAGTCATAAAACATCCTCCTTTTAATCAATTCTTATTCTTATTTTATCTCTTGAGCTTCTCATTGACTAAAATTGGAACGCACTATTTAAAAACCCGTAATTTCAAAGAAAGAATTTGAAATTACGGGTTTTTACGAATTATCTAAAATATTCTTTTTTTAAAGAACTTCCAAAAAACGGTCTATTCCATGATAATAAAAAAGACTTATCGGAGAAAGGATAGCGTCATAATCGTATACATTTCCTAAATCATCTCCAAAGGCACTTACTAAATCGTTGTTTATACGATAGTTAGCAATAAATTGATCATACTTACCTAACTTATCATTGAACATTTTTTCTACAACTTTTGCCTTTTGAACGATATCTCCTGGGGAAATATCAGAAGAAAGCCCCGGAGCATTAAATGTAACTGTAAAAGAGTCAACCATCGGTAAATTTTCATCAACCATCTCACTTTGTACCCAAGCTGCCAAATATCCTCCTAGGGAATGACCCGTAAAATAGACATGGTGAATTAAATCACGATCACTATTTAATTTGCCCCCCACATAATCTACAGCATCTTGAGCTTGTAACCCTCCAACATTTCCGACTACTTGCATTAAATCCTCGAGATAGTCTAGGGGTTCATGAGTACCTCTAAATGCAAATGTATAATCATACATACCAGTGTCTGTGTGGTATTTTCTATATAAATATACAGTAAAGGAAGTGACTGGATCTGTATATTTCTCATCTAATTCCCATAAGCCTGGACTCCAAGAGCCAATTAATTCCTTATCATCATAAGAATTTTGGGCCATATTTAGTAGCTGCATTACAACAGAATCATTAGCTTCAACTTCTAAAACACCATTATCTCGACCAGATTTAATATCGTTGTCAATTTTGATTTGTCCATCGCCTGAACCAACAGTAATTGTCGATATTTGATCAAATGCCCAATTACTTGGTAATGGATATCCTAGATTCCCACTAAATCCTGTAGACATTCCACTAACAAAACTTGTGGATGCCAAACCTTGATCTAATACTTGTATACACACATTTCGAGGACCATATATCCCCACTTTATAAAATCCTCCAAGTGAAGTCATCATCTCATTAATACCCTGAAAATGAGGAAGAATGTTATTAGTAATATCTACTCCTAAAGCGTCAAAATCCACTGAAAAGTAGATAGTAGTGCCACTTTTAAATCCATATTTCTTTCCAGCACTAAAAGCTGCTTGAGCGTCCTTTTCACCTTGGTCTTTATTAAAATAACTGGCTTCTCCACCATATGTTTGATAAATTGGAAATACGGTTAATCCTAAAGCAAAGATGTTTTGTAATTCACCAGTTTGAATCTTTTTGTTTAGGTCACTTCCTTTAACGTTCGTTAAATAACGACCCACTGTTTCATATCCTTCGGCTTTAAGAGCGGCACCACGAGCTAATGTCACTTCTGTAACACAGTCACAAGCTGTTCCTTTTCTTGTTGGATCTCCAGTACTTTGTAATAAAGAAGCCCAAGTTTGAAAATCACCAATGCCTGTTTGCGGTAACATACAAAATGCTTGAAAATCTTTAACTGTATTACTAAGGAATGTAGTAAAGTAACCATCGAATGGAACATCAAAATTATTAAATATCATGGCTGCTTGAAATAAGTGAACAAAGCTATGAGTTCCATCGGCATTATTTACATTTAAAGTTGGAATTAATCTCTGAGTGGTTGGCCCAAAGTTTCCATTTGCGGTAGCGTCATCAAGACCTTCTTCATATTGGATTCCATAGATTAAGGATTTTTGTACATCTCGAGAATAATATCCATCACATGGCATGTAAAAAAAGTTTTTTCGATTGATATATTTATTGTTCAGCCATTGTTGAATAGAGCGGATTTTTGGATTCCCACCTTCTAATAAAACATAGGAGTCCATATTTAACAAAGCTTTAAAGAGTTTGGGAGTCACAACCCCATCAGGATTCTGAATTCCTAAATTAGATTGCATACTGGAAATACCACTTTGCGTACCAGAGCCGAATGTCCCTGTAAATCCTGTGGGATTATACCCTTTGCAATACATTCCTCCTTGAATAATAAAGACGATATTGGTTTTTGTATTAGAATTCATTGAGATCGGTCCTAAATTAGTTAAATACTGTAACGTTGTGGGACCAACGCTGTCAGATGGGGTTGCAATTCCCAGTTCAATTTGCAACGCCCTTGTTAATCCATGCATAGTCTCCCATCCAGTTACTCCACTCGGCTCTACTGGGTTGAATCCAGTCCTTCCTGCATAATTGGCATTCAACCAATTCTGAACTGTATACACCATTTCATCCATGTAAATTACCTCTTTCCATAATGTATTTTTGAATTACATAATATAAAGAGGAAATCATGCAATATTTAACAACCTAAATTCTAATTTTTTTAGTTTTTCTACTTTTTCCTTCGGTTCTTATTTGC
>DATFAH010000127.1:0-3194 GCA_035254805.1 Caryophanales bacterium
GAACACCTTTTTGAGTTATATTTTGCTGGGGTTGTCATTGGCAGCTCCGATTGGTCCAATTAATGCCGCACAAATTGACAGGGGAATTAGATGTGGGTTTCTTCATGCATGGTTTATTGGAGTCGGGGCAGTGATCGCAGATGGAATTTACATGTTGATCGTCTATATTGGAATCTCCCATTTTCTTGAAACCTCTTTTGTGAAAACCTTCCTATGGTCATTTGGATGTTTTGTTCTCGTCTATATCGGGGTTGAAAGTGTGATGAATGCAGGAAAATTGAACTTAAATCATCTCCGAAATCACGATTCCCTTTTAAAGACTCTATTATCAGGATTTTTTATGTCGATATCAAATCCATTGACGATTCTTTTTTGGTTAGGCATATATGGATCGATTCTTGCTAAGACAGCTGCTGCGTATGAAAATAGCCAGCTAATCGTGTATAGCAGTGCAATTTTTATTGGCTTATTGCTTTGGGATATCATGATGGCGGGAGTATCTAGCAGCTTTCGGAATTTTTTAACCTCAAAGGCACTTGTTTTGATCTCCTTAATATCCGGCATATCTCTTATTGGATTTGGCCTATATTTTGGGTACCAGGCAATTGATGAATTGATGTTCATTAGAAAAAGCTGACAATGAAAGTCAGCTTTTGTTATTTCAGATCCCGTCCTGTTGCCCCTACAGATTTATCCGTATTATCTTGGTTGTTATATTCCCGATCATTTATCCCCGGTTTTTGCAATCGATCTGTTCCAAGATACTCCCCTTGATGCTTTTTCTGAGCTTTATTTAACTGATCAAAATTTTCATTTACCATTCAAATACCCTCCTTTGCACTTCTTATGTTACACCTTTCCCTTTGACTTATACGAAGGCCTTATGAATTTTGCTGGAATCTGAATTTTTCTTACATAATCATGAAAGAAAAGCTTGAAAATAGAAAGGTACACATGAAATGAAAAAATAGCAAAGGTATATTCATCAGAAGTTTTCTAGGGGGTAAAATCATGTTATCTACACAGCAGCTAGCTGAGTTTTGTTTACAATTATCAAAAGAAAAGACTGAACTAGAGAAGCATTACGAGCAAAATGATCATTTTGGTTTAAATCGAGCACATGATCAAGATTCCATGGGGGAATTATCAAATTATGATAATCACCCTGCTGATACCGGGACAGATCTTTATGAACGGGAGAAGGACATTGCCCTAAATGAACATTATGAAGTGGAATTAAGAAATATCGAGCATGCTCTAAAAGCAATAGAGAATGGAACGTACGGAAAATGTGAGGTTTGTGGATGTGATATTCCGTTAGAACGGCTTCTGGCATTGCCAACAACGGTCTATTGTAAAAAACATAGTCCTGATCAAGTTGTATCACATGACAGACCTATTGAAGAAGGTGTACTAATGCCACCATGGGGAAAATTTGATCTGGATGAAAAGCATGAGGATGTAGCTTTTGATGCAGAGGATTCATGGCAGGCAGTTGCTGAGTGGGGAACATCGGACACACCATCAGATTTGGCATTTCCACAAGATGATTATCAGGATATCTATGCTGAGGCTGATGAAAATATCGGATATGTAGAGGATTTTGAAAATTTTATTGGAAATGATATGTATGGGAAAAATATTACTGTCTACCCGAATCCACAACATGAACATTATGAGGATTTACTTGATGAAGAAGGAATCATGACAAGCTATGGCGACTTGAAAGGCTATGAACATGACCCATATGTCGATCGGGATTAAAAAAGTAAAAAAAACAGCTTTCTTTCATGAAGGCTGTTTTCTGTACGAAATTATTCTGTTGCCTGATTGCTTAAGTCAATAGACGCTCCAATTTCACCTTCCATATACGTATCACTTACTTGTTCATGGGTGGTAGCAAGGCCATTTGATAATGCATCTGTTTTTTGATAATCACTTGGAGCATATGTGCGTCCTGCTATCTTTGTACTGTTGTTTGGCATCTTTTTGTTCATATCCATTTCTATCAATTTCTCCTTTTTAATAAGACTTTTACAAAAGTATTTTCTGCATTTTCGTAAATGATTACTCTTTATTTTGAAAATCAACTACAATGGAGTTGGGACAAGTGAAAGAACAGGAAAATTTAAATGAGGCCTTTCATCAGCTTCACGATCAAATAATAAGAATTATTGTGGAAGAAGAAGAAGAGGAAATGATAAAAGAAGATTTAGCCGAACAAGAAACGTTTGAACAATGAAAGGAGTTCTCCCTAAGATGGAATTGGTTATAAGAGAAAACCTAGCTAAAAAAATAGCTTGGATCAGTTTAATAAGTAATATTCTTTTAACATTGGGAAAAACTATTATCGGTATATATGGGAATAGTGAATCCGTTTTTGCGGATGGGATCCACTCTGCAGCTGATGTTTTTGCTTCCGTCATCGTGCTGCTCGTTATTAAAATTTCAAATAAGCCTGCCGATACAGAGCATCCATATGGACATGGGAAAGCAGAGGTTATTGTATCAGGAATTGTCGGGATCCTGCTTTTTCTCGTCTCCATCTATGTTGTTTACGAAGGGATAAGTGGTTTCTTCCATGAGATTGAGACTCCAAGCTTTTTAGCCTTTTGGGTTGCTGTTTTTTCTTATATTGCAAAGATTATTTTATTCAAATCTTCTTTAAAAGTAGCAAATCAGCATCATAGCAAGGCAATTGAAGCAATAGCTTTTGATCATAAAGCAGATATTGTTGCCTCAATTGCAGCTGCGATTGGTGTGTTGCTATCGATTGCCGGCAAATATTTCGATATATCATTTTTGCTTTATGGAGATAAAGTTGCCAGTATTTTCGTCGCCTATCTCATTTTTAAAATTTCCAAGGAAATGTTAATGGAGGCTTTTGATATTCTGCTTGAACGAAGTGTGAACTCAGAAATAATGCAGGATTATATGACCATTATTTCGGAATTTACGAAAGTGAGGAGAATTGATCGGATAAGGGCGAGAGAACATGGTCATTATGTTTTAGTAGATTTGCGAATTTCTATAGACCATTCCATGACCATTAAAGAAGGCCATGATCTTTCCAAAGAAATTAAAGAAAGCTTGATGGGGAAATTCGATAATATTAAAGAAGTTCTCATCCATTTAAATCCATATTATTCAGATTAGAAGACTGAAATTCAATATTTCATAAAGATGGGAAAAAA
>DATFAH010000128.1:0-8642 GCA_035254805.1 Caryophanales bacterium
CACCTTCATTGGAACAAATTGTCGGTAAATTAAGTGGAGGCAACCAACAAAAAGTGTCTTTAGGAAAGTGGTTGTTCGTTGGACCGAAGCTTCTGATTTTGGATGAGCCGACACGAGGCATCGATGTTGGAGCAAAGTTTGAAATATATACAATCATGAACAAGTTGATTAGTGAAGGAATGAGTATCATTATGATTTCATCTGAACTTGGTGAGGTCCTGGGGATGAGTGATCGAGTATATGTTATGGCCGAAGGTGAGATCAAAGGTGAGTTGTCTATAGATCAAGCTAATCAAGAAAATATTATGCAACTTGCTACGCAATAGGAGGTAAAAATGATGATCTTTTTCAATGAAGTAAAGTCGTTAGTCAAAGTAAATATCCGTGATTATGGTATGTATATCGCCCTCTTTGTCATTATGCTCACCTTCTCAATTATGACGGACGGACTGTTTATGTCTTCTCGCAATATAAGCAACTTACTGGATTCTACAGGGTATATTGCTGTTTTGGCTGTTGGCATGACGCTTGTTATAGTAATTCGGGAAATCGACTTATCCGTTGGTTTTGCTGCCGGATTTCTTGGTGCAATTACTGCGATCCTACTCACTCAAGCAGGGGTACCCGCATATTTAACCATTCCAATTATTCTTGTTCTCGGTATTGGTGTTGGTCTTTTAAATGGCGTGCTAGTAGCCAAAATCGGAATTCCCTCCTTTGTCGCTTCTCTTGCTGGGATGCTCATCTTCAGGGGTGCGCTCCTTCAGGTAACCGAAAAAACAGGAACGATCATTATTAAGGACGATAACTTTAATGCAATCGGAAATGGATTTATTCCTTCCATTATTCAAGTAAACGGGTTGCATTTGCTTTCATTGATAGTAGGATTATTAGGTATTTTAGTGTATATCAACAGTGAAATGGCCACCCGTAGAAATAAGCTTAAATATCAATTTGAGGTGATTTCTAAAGGGATTTTCACCCTGAAATTGGTGTTCGTTTCATTAATTATTGCTTATATTACTTGGATTCTAGCAGGCTATAATGGTTTTTCCTGGACAGTGGTCATTATGATACTGGTTGTTGTTGTCTATCATTTTCTGACAACGAAGACTGTGCTTGGCAGACATATTTACGCAGTGGGGAGCAATCCAGAGGCCGCACATCTTAGCGGAATCAACGTTAAAAAAATAACTTATATGGTATTTGGTTCAATGGGAATGCTCGCAGCCCTTTCAGGTATTCTTTTTACCTCACGTTTGCAATCTGCTACAACGACTGCCGGGACATTGTTTGAGCTTGATGCCATTGCAGCTGCGTACGTCGGCGGTGTATCCTCTGCCGGTGGAGTCGGTAAAGTATCAGGAGCGATTATTGGAGCGATTGTTATGGCCTCCTTATCCAGTGGAATGAACCTCCTTGGTGTCGGAATCTCCTTTCAGTACATGATTCGTGGTGGTGTTTTAGCGGGAGCTGTTATATTTGATGTTTTAACTAGAAAAAAAAGAGGTTAGTTTTTAGTAATTGAAATTGTAAGGAATTTAATAGAGTGATAGTGGAATCTTTTTTGGGGATAATAATGTTAATTTAGAGAGGGACTCGGAAGAGCCCCTCGTTTTACATACTGCTATTCGAATTTATTTGTAATTATTAGGAGGAAATGTAAATATTGAATATTTTCCAGTAGGTGATATTATGATAATAGCATATTTGTTGGAAAAAGGAGATACTTCTCTTGAAAAAATCAGGCATATTTGTCATCTTCACCATATGCGCCATCCTTTGTTATTTTACAGCTGTATCCGCGGTAAAAGTATTTCGCTCTGAATGGAAATTGCCCCAAATGTTTGATCCAAAAAAGACAAATTATCGCATTGTGCTGATAACTCAAGAATTGGAGACGCCTTTTTGGGATTCTGTCGGTGAGGGTGCGTTGAAGCAAGCTAAAAAGGAGGGAGTGAGCCTAGAAGTATGGGGGAGCTATGGCCATGATCAAGATGATTTTTTAAAAAAGGTTGAAATTGCGATCGAATCGAAAGTAGATGGCATTATCGTCCAGGGCCTAGATACGGATGAATTCAAAAATTTGACCAAAATTAAAGCTGCATTCTATGGCATTCCTATTATTACCGTGGCTAATGATGTCCCGATGGAGGAAAGCCTTAGAAGAACTTATGTCGGTTCGGACCAGTATTTGGCAGGTGCTATGATTGCAAGGCAGTTGTTGTCCGACATGGGTCCGGCAGGAAGCGTCATCCTCATGTGTGACAGCCACAAGGAGTATTTTCAAACACAACGCCTGAAAGGAATGCAAGACGTTCTGAAGAATTATCCAAACATTCGTACGATATATTCGGAAACGTCTGATACAAGAGAGCAAGTAATCGCCACTACACAAGACTTGCTGAACAGGCTGCCCTATGTTAATGCCTTTATTGCTGTCAATTCGAATATCGTGGGGGCAATGATTCAAGAAATAGAAAAGCGCTCACAAATTGAGCCGCATTATATTTATTCATTTGACGATGGTCCTGAATCATTGTTGCTGCTTAAGCAAGGAAAACTTGATGGAATGATTGAACAATCCCCTAAGATGATGGGGGAAAAAAGTGTGAGTGTCATCATGAAATGGCTAAGAAGTGAGACCGTTCCTCTTGATATGAAAGGTTATTTTACCAATATCCGGATATTGAAGGCGATGGACTTGCGATGAACAAAATTCAAAAGAAAATATGGATGCTCGCTATTATTGTTCTGTTTATCATGGCGGCAATTTGGATAGCGCTTACATACTACAATCAAAAAACGCAAAATCAATATAATGAGATTCTACAGCGGTACTTACGCTTGAATGAAGTGAAGATAGCAAGCCAGCAGACGATCATTGATCTTAATAACTACTTGATAATGCCAACTCCAGAAAACCTTGAGCAGTTTTCATTAAGCAAGGAGAGAATTCAAAAAGCGAAAAAGGAAATTTTAGATCTGAGGAACGCAAAGAATGATTTTGCACTGACCAATTATATCAATTTAATTGATAGTTTGATAGAAACAACCAACCGGTCCATCATGTTCCAGTCGGAGAAAGAATCGGAGGCTTCCACGAGGGAGTTTTCGGAAGCAACGCACATTTCTAAGTATATTTCTGATATGACGCTTACATTGATTGACACAGAGCTGAGGACGTATGACCACTTCTATCGCAGCATCATCGAGAAATCTTTAGAATTAAAAAAGCTTGGCATTTGGCTTATGCTGTTAATTACATTTTTGTTGTTAATTATCACATATTGGTTTTCTTTAAGTATTACAAGACCAGTCTTGAACCTGACCCGGGCGGCTAACGAGTTGGCACGGGGGAGGTTTGACTTGCAGATTGAGGTGAAGTCTAATGATGAGATATCCTTTCTCGCCCAGACGTTTGATCGGATGCGAATCAACATCAATAACCTTATTTTGGAAATCCGGGAGAAGGCACAACTTGAGAGTGAACTCCAGCAAAGCAAGCTTCTTCTGCGGGAAAGTCAGCTTCGCAATTTACAAAGCCAGATCAATCCCCATTTCTTGTTTAATACGCTGAATACGCTCTCTAAGAAGGCTTATCTGGAAGGTTCTGAAGAAACGAGTGATTTAATCGTAAGTGTCGCAGGCTTATTACGCTACAATTTAAAGCGAATAGATCGTTCTGTCACACTTTATGAGGAAGTTATCGTTATACAGCAATATATGGATATCCAAAAAGCGAGATTCACCGAACGCCTACAATTCCATATAGAAATCGATGAATCCATAATGCATGTACAAATTCCTAGTCTAACGTTACAGCCGATTGTCGAAAATGCTGTGATTCATGCGATCGAGCCGAAAGAGGATGGTGGCGTAATTTGGCTCCGAATTATGGAAGAAGCCGACAGGTTGAAAATTGAGATCGAAGATGATGGACCGGGGATAACAGAACATAAAATCCAGCAAATTCTAAAGGAGCATGTTGTCCAATCAGATGGATTTTCAACTGGGATTGGATTTAGTAACGTCGTTAAACGCCTGCGTCTTTTCTACGGTTTTGACGATGTGATCGAAATTGAAAGCGGTAAGAGGTGTGGCACGAAAGTTGTGTTAAAAATACCCAAGACAAGGAGAAACGGGGCCCATAATGAAGCTTCTGATTGTGGATGACGAACAGACCGAGCGGGATGGACTGGAGGCGATTTTGCAGAAGGCCTATCCTGAGCTCATGATCAAACAAGCGAAAAACGGGAAAATTGGCGTAATGATGGCAGGAGAGTTCAAGCCCAATTTGATATTAATGGATATTAAGATGCCTGGTATGGATGGCCTTGAAGCGGTCGAACGAATCAGCACAACTGACCCCGATATCAAATTTGTTATGGTCACTGCCTATGATACGTTTGAATACGCGCGCCTTGCAATTAAGCTTGGTGTGAAGGATTATATCCTTAAACCAAGTAAAGCAAACGAAATCATTGCAACGGTAGGGAATGTATTGAAGCAGTTTGAAGCCGAGCGGAAGTCACTTGCTGTAAACAAACTGCAACAGGATGCGTTGCAAAAAGCGCTGAGGCTCGTCGAAACCGACGTTGTAACGCAGTTGTTATTCGATCATGTCCATGAGGTACATTTGGATATGCTAGTTGAGATGTTAGATATTAAGTCAACAAATGAGAAGTTTGTGATGAGCGTGTTGCTACCTAAAGGAGCAGAAAAATTCTATTCAGCGATAAAAGAGAAAATCAGAAAAACAAAAAGCGGGTGGGTTGGAGCTTTGTACGGGCACCAACTTCCGATCATTGTTTTCCGAGATCCAGATAAATCGTTCCGTTCACAAGCTACCCTTCTTGCTAAAGACATTCTCTCATTAGCAAAATCAGATCTTGAAAGTGGCTGGTTCATTGGAATCGGGAATGTGTGCGGTTCATTAGATCAAATCAGGCAATCTTATCAGGAATCACTAATCGCCACAATGGATACCACTCTTCCTACTAAATTCCGTTTTTATGTAGATGTACCAGTTTTAAGTGTATTGGATGATGGGATACTAGCTAAACAAAGGGAGCAACAGTTTTTCGATCAAATTCGACTTGGACAATGGGAGCAAGTTCGAATGTATATTATGAATCTAATTCAACGCTTCGAGAACGAAGACATCAATCTCCTACAAACACAGCAACGGGTGTTGGAACTTCTCTGGATCGCTTCGCGAGTAATGAGTGAAATGGGGGTGGAAATGGATATGCCTCTCTTTTTATTCCAAGCTCAAGATTGTCGGCAGCTGTGCGCTGAAACAAGCAGACTGCTTGACCGAATGAAGGGGACGTATTTGGAGCATTACGAACGGCTGGAGGCAGATTCGATTCATCAGATCAAACAATACATCATTGAACACTCCCATGAGGATATTTCACTGGACACGTTAGCGAAGAAGGTAGGCTTAAGTCCAATTTATATAAGCAAAATTTTTAAAGAAAGACTCGGAGTCAATTATATCGATTTTTTGACAGAATGCCGTATCAGAAAAGCGAAGAAACTGATGAATGATCCGGAAAAAAGCATAAAGGAAATTACCTACGAGATCGGCTATCACGAACCGAACTATTTCAGCAAGGTGTTCAAAAAAATGTGTGGCACTTCGCCGAAAGAATATCAGAAGGCGTTGTTAGGCAAAAAAGGCTGATGGAAAGAGTCTAACGGAAAAAGGAGAGAGGAGAATGGGACGAATTTTAATTCAATTTAGGCTAATTCTGCTCATATTAGCACTTTTCTCAGGTATCTCTGCTTGCCAAAAAGATGGGGAAAATACTCATCAGCGGACAATTCCTACAAATGGGTCACAACATCAAAAGCCTGTTGGCGGCGATGCATTAGAAAAGCAAAAAATTAAAATCGGCTTCTCCATGGATACTTTACTGGAGGAACGGTGGATAAAGGACAGAGAACTGTTCAAAAAGGCTGTGGAATCGTTAGGGGCAAAAGTGGAAATCGTTGCGGCGAACGGCGATGATGCCCTACAAATCTCACAAGCTGAAACCCTAATCAGCCATGGAGTAGATATCCTTGTTATTGTTCCTCACAACGCCGAAGCGACTGCGGCAATCGTCAAAAAGGCCCATTTAGCCGGTATAAAGGTTCTAGCCTATGATCGACTGGTTAACAATGCCAATATTGATTTTTACGTTTCCTTTGACAATGAACAGGTCGGGGAAATGCAAGCCAAAGCAATTACAAGGTTGGTTCCGAAGGGCAAATATGTGTACATTGGAGGAGCTGTTACGGACAATAATGCCCATTTATTTAAAAAGGGCGTATTTAATGTGCTAAAGCCGTTGATAGATAAGGGGGACATTGAGATCGTGTATGATCAGTGGACAAAGGACTGGACACCTGCAAATGCACTAATGAACATGGAAGCAGCTCTAAAAGCCAATCATAATCAGATCGATGCAGTGATCGCAGCGAATGACGCAACAGCTGGTGGCGTTATCCAAGCACTTAAAGAGCAGGGGCTTGCAGGCAAAATCCCAGTCGCTGGCCAAGACGCAGATCTTGCGGCTGCAAAACGGATAATCGAAGGAACTCAGACCATGACCGTATATAAGCCAATCAAAGCGCTAACCAAGGAAGCGGCAGATCTTTCCGTTAAGCTGGCAAACGGCGAAGAATTAAACACTGTCAGGAAAGTGAACAATGGGAAAATCAAGGTGCCGTCAGTTCTACTCTCTCCTATCGCGGTTGATAAGTTAAATATTGATAGTACGATCATCGCAGACGGCTACCATTCTAAGCAGGATGTTTATAAGTCCCTAAAAAAATAGATGGGCTGTTTCAATTGGATGGAATGCTAGACTTCCGAGGAAATTTCAAACACACTAAATGCCTAATGGTAACGGGTTTTGTTAACTCTCGCGAATAAAATGCAGAATGACTATCAAAATGAATGTTTATTTGATAGTCATTTTTTATGATTATTCGAAATCTACCTGCTTTGGCACACAAATATGAGCTCAAATATAAAAAATAGTGTAATGTCTGTTGTAAAAATCCACTAAGTGAACATCTTCAAATAATCCTAATGTGTACTCTTTTCTCGTTGGTCCTCATTTTTAAGGGACTGACTATGCTTGTATATCATATACTGGTTCAATGAAACACCTTTTTGTTTTGCTTCTCAAGCTAGCCTCCAAGTTTCTGGGTAGCCCCATAATAATTATTCCCTCGTATCAATTGAAGGCTTTGATACGTCCGCCCGCAGCATTCTTTTCGACCTCACAAAAGCAACAAAATCTACGATTTCATCCTCAGACAAAGGCTTTCCATCCAGTAAGAGTCTTGAATCAGGGTATTTCAATAGGTTAGTCACCTCGATTTGATCCTGTTCTTCGTTTGTTCTTCCTAAAATAAAATCAACCGTTGTTTCAAATAAATCGGCGATTTGGGATAACGATTGAAGAGAAGGTTCACGGTATCCTGATTCATACCCGGCATAGGTGCTTTTTGCGATCCCAAGCTGATCTGCTGTTTCTTGTTGGGACCATTTTCGCTTTTTTCTTAATTCTGATAAATTCTCCAGCATGCTCTCATACTCCGTTTACAATTTATTGTCCACATTATACCATAGCAATTCTAACTAGACTAGAAAAAAGTACGCGAAATGAAAACAATATATTGATTTTCCGTAAATTAGTTTTATAATATCTAGTATAAGTACGCAGTTCGCGGAAATTATGATTTGGAGATGTTGCTTATGAAGAAGATTTTACTTCTCGCTACAGGTGGAACCATTGCTTCAGTAGAAGGAAATGAGGGACTTGTTCCGGGGTTATCAGCGGAAGAATTGCTTCGTTTTATACCTGATTTATCTCAGGATATAAAAATCGATGGTAAAATCCTAATGAATATTGACAGTACGAATATACAGCCAGAGCATTGGGTGAAAATGGCTGATGCGGTTTATAAAAATTATCACGAATATGATGGATTTGTCATTACACATGGAACAGATACGTTAGCCTATACATCTTCTGCACTCTCTTATATGCTGCAAGGCTTGGGAAAACCGGTTGTGCTAACAGGTTCACAGATTCCAATCAGCTTCAAAAAAACGGACGCCAAAAAAAATGTCACAGATGCACTAAGATTTGCCTGTGAGAATATAGGCGGTGTCTTTATTGTTTTTGACGGCCGAGTCATTCTTGGAACAAGGGCAGTAAAAATGCGAACTAAAAGTTATGATGCGTTTGAAAGTATCAATCACCCATATGTCGCGTATGTGAATAAAAATGAAGTGAAATATCAATGGAAACCTGAGCCAGTCTCTCAAGAACTTTCCTTAAAAACAAATGTGTGTACGGATGTATTTCTAATGAAATTATATCCTGGGACAAAGCCTGAAATTTTTGATTGTCTAAAAGATTTATACAAAGGAATTATTATTGAAAGCTTTGGAAACGGTGGATTACCTTTTGAAGGAAGAAACTTGCTTATAAAAGTGCAAGAACTAACAGAAAAGGGAATAGCCGTCGTGATTACCACTCAGTGCTTGGAAGAAGGAGAAGATTTACGCTTATACGAAGTAGGGCATAAGGTTGCCCAGCATCAAGTGATTTTATCGGGAGATATGAACACAG